>JBAQYC010000215.1:0-4941 GCA_049299835.1 Candidatus Cryosericum sp.
GCTCGTAGACGGTGCCCGCACAGGAAATTGCAGGCAGCCCGAACCTGGGCTTGGAGCCCACGATTCGACGCCGCACTGGGGATTACCTGGTGCGGTTCGTCATTCCTATCACGCGATTCTGCCTATGACATCTGGCCACTCTGAGAGAATTGGAGACACAGGATTTCGAGCGCGACGAAGTGGTCGCTGGGTTTGGGACTCGTTCGTGTTCAGTTCTTGAGAAAAGCCCATGACAACGTAGTATGGTATTAGTCTGTACGTCGAGCAGACGCATCAGGCGGAGGAGGACCGTTGAGACTTAGCTCTGGCCTGTATGAACAACTCATCAACGAACTGATGCGCCGGGATCTGAACGACCTCGATCCAACCCGATGGACATGGAGCCAAGAGGCCATTGATGCCGCAGAGAGCCCCATCATTCTGTCCCGATACCTGGAGAGATTAGTGCGTCGTGCTCTCGATGCATGTACCGGGGACCAAGCGCTGCAGCAACGCGTATCTGTCTGCAATGATGTCATTGAGCGGATCAGTGCAAGGGTGCCCGCAGCTGAACTGGGCAGCAACACCATACCTCCACAAGTTGAAATCCTTCTCGCGTTGCTTGATAGACCAGCATTACTGTGTTTGAGCATCGATCGGTTGGGTGAGCTTCGACCCAAGACGGGCCTGAGCCAGTCCGCTCTACTCACGGGTTCTCCACGCGAGCCAAGCCTGGCCAGCGAATTGAGGAAAGAGATCCTGTCATCAGACAGAATTGACATTCTCATGTCATTCATCAAGTGGAGCGGGCTTCGCCTCATCGAGAAGGAGCTACGCGAGTTCACGTCACGCCCCAATGCGACGTTGAGAATCATCACGACTACATATATGGGAGCAACTGACCTACGGGCCGTGTCGCTGTTGGCCTCTCTGCCACATACGCAGGTGCGGGTTTCGTATGACACTAACCGCACACGCCTGCATGCCAAAGCGTATTTGTTCCATCGTGACAGCGGGTTCACTACTGCCTACATCGGTTCGTCCAATATCGCAAATGCTGCCATGATGAGCGGACTAGAGTGGAACATCAAAGTGACTGCTAGGGATGCCGCAGATATCGTCAGCAAATTCGAAGGCACGTTCGAGACCTATTGGAGGGATCCCGAGTTTCGATCCTATTCTTTGGCAGATGAGTCTACCCTCAAAGCAGCTTTGGGCGACGAGAAGGTTGTTGATCGGCTCCAGTATCTTGTAGACATGCATCCTTATGGGTTTCAACAGGATATTCTAGAAAGACTGAAAGCGGAAAGAGAACTGCACGCTCGAAGACGCAATCTTGTGGTCGCAGCAACCGGTACCGGTAAGACGGTTGTTGCCGCTTTTGACTACAAACGGTACTGCGAAGAGCATCCAGGAAAGAAGAATCGCCTTCTGTTTGTGGCGCATCGAGAAGAGATCCTGCGGCAGTCGCTAGCATGCTTTCGGAATGTCCTTCACGATGCGAATTTCGGCGACGTCCTTGTAGGCGACTCGGAACCGTCGCAAACAGACTATTTGTTTGTCTCGATCCAAATGCTTGCTGCACGAGGTGTGGGGACGTTTCTTCGCGACCCCACGACGTATGACTACGTCGTAGTGGATGAGTTCCATCATGCTGAAGCGCCGACGTATGTCGACTTCTTGGAATATGCGCAACCGGACATTCTCCTAGGACTAACTGCAACGCCAGAACGCATGGATGGCAAAGATATACTCAAGTGGTTTGGGGGTCGTATTGCAGCCGAAATCCGTTTGCCGGAGGCCGTTGATCGAGGATTACTGTGTCCTTTTCAGTACTTCGGTGTAACTGATGTTGTTGACCTCAACACGTTCCGGTGGAGCCGCGGTGGATATGATGTCCAACAATTGAATCAAGCCTATTCGGCGAACGACAGTAGGGCACGCCTCATAGTGGACGCAGTCCAACACTACTGTAGAAGAGTTGAGGATGTACGCGGGCTGGGTTTCTGTGTCAGTATCGAACATGCGGAGTTCATGGCCGATTTCTTCCGGCGCGCAGGCATTCCCTCTGTTGCAGTCTCGACGAAAACCGCCTCGACCGATCGTATCACAGCCCAGAGTCTGCTCCGAAACAAGGAAGTCAATTTCATCTTCGCGGTAGATCTGTATAACGAGGGCATCGATATCCCAGAAATCGACACGGTGTTGTTCCTTCGGCCGACCGAGAGTCTCACGGTGTTTCTACAACAGCTTGGAAGGGGGCTGCGGATCGATGAAGGAAAAGAGTGTCTCACGGTACTCGATTTCATCGGGAAGGCACAACAGAACTACAGTTTCGAGGCTCGCTTTCAAGCACTGCTTGGACATACGGCCCGTTCGATCCAGAAGGAAGTTGCAGATGACTTTCCATTTCTTCCCAAAGGGTGCAATATACAACTTGAGCGCGTGGCCAAGGAAAGTGTGTTGGAGAACATCAGGTCCGCGGTACGAAGTGGGCGTAGCAGAATAGTTCAGCGAATTGCTGAGTTCGAAGACGAGACCCAACAGGCTCTCACGATGTCAGCATTTCTCGAATACTACCAACTGGAAGTCTACGACATCTACGAGACAGGAAGATCCTGGAGTCGCCTATGTTCTGAAGCGGGCAAGAAGCCATCATGGGTGGAACCAGATGAGGATCGTCTTACCAAAGGACTGTTGAGACTCGCGCATGCTGATTCTACCTCATTCCTGCATTTCATTGTCGACACTCTTGAAGGTGACATGGAGCTCTCACAGTCCGAGAATCCATTCGCGGTCATGCTGTGGTGTGATGTATGGCAGACCAAGCCTGATCGGGCTGCATGTTCCTCGTGGCAGCAGGTTGCTGAAGTATTCGCCAGGAACCCCACCATGCGCAGCGAGTATGTTGAACTGGCAAGGTGGTGCCTTGACCATGTCAGTATCAGCTCTCGTCCAGTGCTGCTGCCGTTTGAGAGTGCCCTAGAACTCCATCGCTCCTACCTGCGCGACGAGGTCTTGGCTGGTCTAGGTCACTATTCATGGAAGAGCCAACCCCGGCTGCTCGAAGGCGTTCGTCACTTGCCAGACAAGGATTGTGACGTGGTCTTGGTCACGCTGAACAAATCCGAGAAGGACTACTCCGAATCCACGATGTACCAGGACTACGCTATCAGTGACCGCCTGTTCCACTGGCAGTCACAAAGCACTGTCCCGGAAGCATCACCGACAGGACAGAGGTACATCCATCAGGCTGAGCGCGGTAACACTGTTCTCTTGTTCGTTCGAGAGAACAAGCAGTCGCATGGGAAGGGGGCACCCTACTACTACCTCGGTCCTGCAACGTTCGTGGAATCCACCGGCAGTCGTCCAATGAACATCGTGTGGGAGCTGCAGTATCCCATGCCCGCACGGTTGTGCATGGCTACCAAGACCCTCGTGGTTTCGGAGTAGAGAGCAACCTTGGTGCTGCAAGGTCCGTCGTGGGTACGGTACCGAGCGCCATCCTCAACAACCACAAGTCGGCCAGTCACTGTATCACAAGCTCAAGTTCCTGGCGACTGTCACTTTCGACCCCCTACCTGCTTCCCTTAGCCTCTTCTGTATCGGCCTTGAGAACCCGCAGTATGTCGCTTGCTTCATACACCTTTCCGTAGCGCCGCGCATCACGTGGTTTCAGAATGCCTTCCTGCTGGAGTCGGTCGACGTGCAGCTGTGCAGTGCGGTAGGTGACCCCAAGCAGCTTCGCTGCTGCCGGCACGGTGACAAACGGCTGTTCCATGAGGCTGTCTGTGAGTCGGAGCGTAAGCGACGATGTCCGGGGCTGGGACTCCAGCAGCAGGTGCCACGAGTCTTTGAGGTCTTGTAGCGCGCGGAGCCTGTTCAACGTGTCGTATGATTCACTGACGACTGCGGAGAGGAAGAATCGGATCCATTCGAGCCACTCGCCGCGCGTGCTGACACCGAGGAGAAAGTGATAGTAGGTGTCTCGGTTGCGGTCGAAGTAGGCACTGAGGTACAGCAGGGGCGACGGGAGCAGGCTCCATTGAACTGCCAGCAAAGCCAGCAACAGACGGCCGACGCGTCCATTCCCGTCGACAAATGGATGAATGGCCTCGAACTGATAGTGGACCAGTGCGAGACGGATCAGTTGTGGATACTCCGGACTGGCATGAATGTACTTTTCCACATCTCCCATGGCTTCCATCATGGCCTCGACCGGTGGTGGAACATACGTAGCCTCATTCAGGGTGCAGCCAGCAGGGCCGATCCAGTTCTGTGTGGTCCTGAGTTCGCCTGGTGTTGCTTGGTCGCCACGCACGCCCTTCATGAGGTGACGATGCAGCTCGCGGATGAGTCGTGTGCTTACAGGGAGGGACTCGAGACGGTGCACACCATACTCAAGTGCGATGACATAGTTCAACACTTCGTGTGCATCTTCGTTGTCAACGGAGCCTTTGCGTGTGGGGAATAGCAGCTGGTCCGCCTCGTAGCGATACAGGTCGTCGAGTCCGGACTGGGTCCCCTCGATTTGCGACGACAGTACAGCTTCTCGCCTTATGAGAGGTTTGACAAGCAAGGTGGAATTCTTCACGAAGTGTCCGATTCCCGCGAGTCGCCCCAGTGACTGATCGGCCCGGGACAGCAACAGCAGCGTATCGGCATCAAGCTGAAGATGCGGTGGCAGCGTATTGGGGATGTAGGCCATATACTTGGACGCACCTCTGCCAATGGGTGCCAGTCGTCCCGGACTGTCCTGCGAAAACATGGTCTCATCCATCAGATCACCTCGTAGTGTATCAAGGTACAATTTGCTCTGTTGAAATTATACCTTACAGTCAAGTCCATAATGTTGGTGTAAATTCTGCTTTCGGTACGGGTCAGGTCAGGCAATGAATTGGTCAGTGTGGTACAGTTGTTCTCGGTCTGCTTGCACGGCTTTCCTGGCTTCTTCCTTATCAG
>JBAQYC010000216.1:0-2684 GCA_049299835.1 Candidatus Cryosericum sp.
GCTCGTTGGTGTGCACATGGATCTTGGTCAGACCCCCCGCCGACGCCATGACAAGGCTGTCGCCCCGCTCTGTCAGTTTCGCCCGGATTTCAGTCTCCGGCAACGCGTCAGAAGACACCAGGATCACTGTGTCATAACGATAGGTCAGGTCCTGCGGGCCCGCATGTTCCTCGGACTCGTCCTCGAGTGTCAGGGTCCCGGGCATGACCGACTCACCACGGAGGCTCATCAGCATGCCTTCCAGCAATGTCACAAGACCCTCGGCTCCAGCGTCCACGACATGTGCCTCTGCGAGTGCAGGGAGTTGTGCCGTCGTCTCTTTGACCGCCTGTCTTCCTGACCTGACAACCTCGGTCAGGTAGTCCGTATAGTCCTCCTGGTGCAGTGTAACCGCATGTTCAGCCATGCGTCTGACGACCGTCAGGATGGTTCCTTCAACAGGTGTGACCACGGCTTTGTATGCAACTTCTGTTGCCCTGGTGAGCATCTGTGTGAAGTCTGCTGTCGTCAACACCAGCTTACTGTCAGCTGCCGTCGCCATGCCGCGAATGATCTGTGACAGGATGACACCTGAGTTTCCGCGTGCCCCGATGAGGGACCCGGCGGACAACGTCGAGACGAACTCCTTCATGGACTTGGGGTGGTTCTTCTGAACTTCCTCCAGAGCAGTCCGGAGGGTGAGAGACATGTTTGTGCCGGTGTCTCCGTCAGGCACGGGAAAAACGTTCAGGCTGTTGACAAAGGCCTTGCGGGATTCCAGGCTGGCCAGAGCAGCCGTGAACAAAGTCTCGAGCTCACTATAACCAAGTTCTTTCAAGATATCCTCCGGGAGTGCTGCTATTCGTTTTCGTGTTCTACGCGAATGGACCAGACCACGACGTTCAACTCGACGCTATCCTGCGGGATCCCCGTCATACTGCAAAAGACATAGCGGACCTGTGATACAAGGGTCCGAGCGACTTCGGAGACACGGAGACCATACTGCAACCGAACATGAATGGTCGCCTCGATGATGCCGTCCTTTCTGATCTGGGTGTCGACGCCCTTCGGTGTCGATGGAATTGCAAGAGCGCGGGTGAAGCGTTCGGCAAATGTGACGGGGGCCAATCCCGTTACACCATAGACATTCAGGGTAGCCAGCCGGAGGATTTCCTCCATTGCATTCCTGCTGAGAACGACTTTACCTCTTGTATCACTCATATCCACTCTCCAGGCAAAATGTGGTATTCGATTATACCACCAAACTTGAATTCGTCGGCCTTTGACATAGAATTAGTCTACTTTTCCATGGAGGTCCATCGAAATGAGCAGAGTATGTACTATTTGTGGCAAGGGTCCAATGGTAGGCAACACGGTCAGCCATTCCGTCCAGCGTGCTTCTCGTCGTTTCCTGCCGAACCTTCACACAGTGCAGGTAGAGATGAACGGCAAAGTTCAGCGGATTCGTGTATGTGGCAAGTGCCTGAAGAAACTGAAGGCAACGGCCTGATTCGACTGTTTGACGAATGAGTGAAGAACTCCGGAGCCTGTTTTGGACAGGCTCTAGTTTACGTGTACTGGACCAGCTCAGGCTTCCTTTTGAGATTGAGTGGATCGAGTGTACGTCGTACAGGGATGTCTACTCCGTCATCAAGAACATGAACACTCGTGGGGCCCCGGCAATTGGTGTCGCAGCCGCGTATGGTATGGCCCTGGCCGGCCGGGAGGCTCTGACGGCTCCTCAGCCGGAACAGTTCGTACGCGACGCGGGCGCCTACCTCAAGAGCGCGCGACCGACCGCGGTGAACCTTGCCTGGGCTGTCGATCGGTCTCTTGCGGATGGTGCACCGAGTCTCGGCAAGGATCCACGTCTCGTGGTCGAGGAGCTTGTCGCGTTCGCAGGCAAGCTTGCCCGGGATGACGAGGACCAGAATCTGGCCTTGTCGAAATATGGCGCCGAACTGTTCGAGGACGGAGACACTATCATGACCATCTGCAATACCGGTTCGCTTGCAACATATCGATACGGCACGGCATTCGGTTCAATCAACGAAGCATTCAAGCAGGGCAAGAAGATCCAGGTCATTGCCCTCGAAACACGGCCGTATCTTCAGGGAGCACGCCTGACTGCACTGGAGCTTGTGAAGGCAGGTATCCCATTTCATCTCATTACCGACGGGATGGCCGGCTTCATGATGTCGCATGGGAAGGTGACCAAGGTTATCGTGGGCGCCGATCGTATCGCCTCGAACGGGGATTTTGCCAACAAGATCGGGACATATCAGCTGGCTGTGCTGGCAAAGTACCATGGGCTGCCGTTTTACAGTGCGGCACCGTTGAGTTCCTTCGATCTCTCGATTACCTCAGGAACAGAGATACAGGTCGAAGAGCGCGATGAAAACGAGGTCCTGTCGTTTGCGGGCCGGCGCGTTGCTGCAGAAGGCGCGCATGCCTTCAATCCGTCCTTCGACGTGACACCGAACGAACTGCTTTCGGGTATCGTCACTGAGCGCGGCGTGTTTCGACACCCCTTCGGCAACTGGGAGCGGCCCTGACCACGAGCAATTCCAGCACAATCAGGCCACGGACCCCCACCGGAGAAGGTGTCGGGACCGTGGCCTGTTGCATGCCGTCGGATGTGGCTGTTCCAGGCATGACGCGCGTGGTCGTGCGTCCCCGGGGTCCCTATGCTCTCGATGCGACGC
>JBAQYC010000217.1:0-2410 GCA_049299835.1 Candidatus Cryosericum sp.
CCGAGGTTGGTCCCGGCATACAACGTCGTGGGTGTCCGGGGATTGATGGCAAGAGCAGCAATGCGCGTCTTTGTGATCCCCGTGTTGGCGGCACCCCAATGGTCCCCTGCATCATCAGAACGGTAGACACCGTTGTGTGTCCCAACATACAGGGTAGCAGGAGTATGCGGGTCAATAGCAAGACAGTTGATACCCCATTCCGAGATACCCGCGTTAGCCGCCATCCAGGTGGCGCCGCTGTCTCTCGAGCGGAACACGCCATGGTCGGTTCCTGCATAGATCGTGCCCTTGGTCACAGGGTCCACGGCAAGAGACCTGACATGAACATAGGGAAGGCCCGTGTTCACGGCCGTCCAGTGCTCCCCCGCGTCCGCTGAGCGGAAGACCCCGGCGCCATCCGTACCGGCATAGAGGACACCAGGTGTTTGCGGGTCAACAGCGAGAGCCAGGGTGGAAGTTGTGATACCAGCGTTTGCCATCGTCCACGCGGTACTGCCCCTCTCGAAACGGAAGACCCCGCTGTCCGTAGCGACCGTAAGCGTTGCAGGAGCAGCAGGACTGATGACGAGAGAACCGGCGTGCAGATCAGCAAGGCCGGTATTCATTGGAGTCCAATGGTCACCCTGATCCGCAGAGCAGAAGACACCGCTGCCATAGGTCGCTGCGTACAGCATCATCGCCACCCCTGGGTCGGCGGCGAGGGCAGTGATATTCCGGTGCAGCGCCCCATCGTCCCTGAGAACCTCTGGAATACCCGTATCTACCTCGGTCCAGTGGTCGCCGCTGTCAGTGGAGCGGAAGACGCCAGACGAACTGCCTGCATACAGAGTCGATGGAGTATGAGGGTCAATGACAAGCGCGGTGACTCTGGGGAGGGAAGCACCAGTGCCGGCTGAAGGCCCGGCGGTGATCCCGGTATTTGCCTCTACCCAGTGATCCCCGCTATCTGTTGAGCGGGAAACTCCGCGGTTGCTGCAGGCATAGAGGGTAGTGGAGGTCATGCGGTCGATAACAAGAGCATGAACAACGGCGATGCCAAGCCCTGTGTTGATAAGTGTCCACGTGGCTCCAGTGTCCCTGGAGCGAAAGACGCCTTCTTCCAAGGTCCCAGCATAGAGAGTAGCTGGGGTCGTCGGGTCAATGGCAAGCGAAAGGACATCTCTGGGAGAGGCCGCGGTCGTTGCTGTCCAGGAGGTACCACTGTTGAAAGAACGGTAGACGCCCTCCGGGGTGCCAGCGTACAGCGTGGTGGAACTCCTGGGGTCAATGGCAAGGGACAGGATGCTGCCCCCGCAGAGTGGCAGTTGCGTCCACTTGTACGTCTCTGCCGCTTGCACAGCGGGGGCACCAGCCACGGCGCCCGAGAAACTCAAGGCAAGACACAACAGAAGGACTATTCTGCCGGTACCAGGCAAGCAATGGTGTACGTCAGGTGTTTTCATGGTTCATGCCTCCACACGTTCCTTCACCACGGTTGGTGGATTGAAACCCGGCCACCACCGCCGGAGACACTCCCAATGAACCTCGCCCTTCCATTTGCAGTGTACTGCGGTGGCATGGTTGCATCAATCTCTGCACAAGACTGCTCATGGCGCAATGGCTTTGACGATGCCCAAGGTATCAAGATCAGCATATGGCAGATCGTTGAGACCAAAATCTGTCATGGCCCCATCCGAACTGCGAAGAATAAAGGTCATCGTCGTTCCGTACATGCTTCGGCCATCGGGCGTAAACGCCATTGTGTCGACGAACTTTCCATGCAAGACTACCGCATAACAGGCATCATCGCTGTCGACTCTGGCGCCATGCAGCAGTTTTGCTGCTTTTTGCCGTGTGGTCTCCACAAACCGTATGTCCGCGGGATGTTCTTCACCGCAGAGTGCGGCCCACTGCACCGCCGTGTCACGAAGACTCATGCCATTCCATGACGGAAGCGTTGTTGCGACCTCGATCGTCGGTGCTTCAAGCGTGTTGTAGCTGAAGTCTTCGAGCACTTCACCCGTCTCAGCATCAAGGACAACGTTTGTGTCTCCGAATACATATGGATTCCTGGTGGAAGAAACATGGTTGCCACTGGCATCCATCATGCAGGGACCGGAGTGCTGCATATAGACGCCGTGAAAGGTCACGAGCCAGACGGGGACGTCCTTCATGACCCTGGTTGTTCCCGGTAGTACCAGTGGAGCACCGTCTGGCCCTGCGGGATAGTCCGAGAAACGTGTGTACATGGCGGTGATGTGCCCTGCGTCCCCCACGATCATGCCAGCGATGTCCTTTCTCGCTATGGCAATGGCTGACTCTTCGGACACCGTGGGAACACCGAGAGCGTCTTTCAGTTCGATGCCAAATGCGGCTACGTTCGAGGAGAAGAGTTTTGCATCATCCTCCATCGGTGAACTCTCAACAAGAC
>JBAQYC010000218.1:0-3233 GCA_049299835.1 Candidatus Cryosericum sp.
CTGATAAGGAAGAAGCCAGGAAAGCCGTGCAAGCAGACCGAGAACAACTGTACCACACTGACCAATTCATTGCCTGACCTGACCCGTACCGAAAGCAGAATTTACACCAACATTATGGACTTGACTCATGGATGTGTACATCGATATCCGGGCCACAGACAACCTGTATGTGTGGAAAGCCCTCCCTGCACAACAAACGGCTATCTACGAGAAGAACTACTGGGACCCTCCTGCACCTCAATCAGCGGTGTAATCACACCAGGTGGTCGGCATGAGCACGGAGGTGTATGAAGACTCCTGTTTCAGAGCTTGTCTGCTGAACTATGGCAAATGGCCGAAGCCATGAAAAACATTGTAAGCCGGATGGAGAGAACTGACAGGGTACGCATTTCCGGACCAGGAACAGACATCGTGTTCTCGATCAGTGGTATTGGAGCTGTCCCAATGAGCGGCAACAAGAACATCCCGGACGGAGAAATCCATACGGCTTCTATGCGCCATTCGGTTAATGGTGTCATCGGCTACAACGTGCCATCGCCTTACAACGGCTTCATGTTCACTGGCGCCAAACTGGAATTTGAAGATGGAAAAATCGTTAATGCTGCCTCTTATAATGCCACGCTCATGAACAAGCTTCTGGATACCGACGAAGGCGCAAGAAACCAGGGGAGTTTGCTCTCGGAGTTAACCCTGTGATCACCGATCGAATAGGGGATATCCTGTTTGATGAGAAGATCGCAGGGGGTTTTCACCTCACTCCAGTCAATTGCTATGACAACGGCAACCACTCCGCCGTTCACTGGGATCTCATCAGCATCCAGCGCCCCGAATTTGGCTGCGGTGAGATCTACTTCGACGGTGAACTGATCAGGAAGGATGGTATCTTTGTTGTCGACGATCTCAAGTGCCTCAACCCGGAGAACCTTCTCTAGTACTGCTGAGGAGCTCGTAGCAATGTGGCAATGAGACTCTTGCGCCAATTTCGCTATACTTCTTTCTGGTAGAAGTCGGTGGCGCATATCCCTGCAACGAGGAGATGTCATGGCCATAAAGCCCAGGGCAAGCAAGCATATTGGCAAGAACCAGACCAGTATCAAGGCGGAAAACACGTCCAGCATCCTTCGAACCGTTCATGAGACGAACGACATCTCGCGGGCGGACCTGGTCCGACTTACCGGCCTGACCGCTCCGACGGTCTCACGCATCGTTTCCTTTCTGGTCGCGCAGGGTGTCGTCACAGAATCGCCGGGAGCAAGTGTGGGTGTAGGGCGCAAGCCCGTCGTGCTGCATTTCAACGGCAGGTCGCGCTACATAGTAGCCATCGATTTCTCATGGGCGCATGTTCGGACCGCGCTCATGGACCTGGGTGGCGGCATTCTTGACCATACGGAGCGCACCATCGACCCCAGAGGCTCGATCAAGACAGAGTTTGAGAGGGTCCTCGAGACTGTGCAGGAACTGCTGAACCGTCACCGGGGTATCAAGGTGATCGGTTTGGGCTTCTCCGCGCCGGGTCTCATCAACTCTGAGGCGGGTGTGGTCATAAGTGTTCCAAATTTCCCGTCGATCCGTAACTTCCAGGCCCGGCAACTCTTGCAGGCACGCTTCGGTTTTCCAACGTTCGTCATCAATGACGCAAATGCCGAAGCCGTGGCGGAAAAGTTCTTCGGTCAGGGCCGTGACACCTCTGATTTTGTCCTTGTGCACCTTGGCTATGGTATCGGTGCCGGCATCATAGCGGGGGGGCGTCTGTATACGGGCAATTTCGGAGTCTCGGGCGAAATCGGCCACACGTCGGTTGATCGTCGTCATGGGAAGTGGTGTGACTGTGGAAACCGTGGGTGTGTCGAGTTATATGCAGGTCTGCGGGGCATTCTTGAAGATGCGTCCGCTCAGTTTGGCCGACAGCTGTCGTTTGCGGAACTTCAGCAGCTAGCTGCCGAGGGGAACGCCAAGATACTGGGAGTCCTGAAAGAGAAGGGTGAGCTCATCGGATATACCATCGTCAATCTGGTGAACCTGCTTGCTCCTCAGCGGATCATCGTTACGGGCCAGGTGGGGGCTCTTGGTGCCCCGATTCTGGAGCCCATGAAGCGCATCATCGCCGAACGTTGCTTCTATCATGTTGCCGATCAAGTCTCCATAACGCTGTCTTCCTTGTCCGAAAATAGTACCCTTCTTGGAGCAATGACCGTCGTGCTGGACGATTTCCTCGAGAACCCGTACGATTTCCTGACCACTCGAGAAGAACGACGCCACTGACGGGCCTCCTTGCCGGCTTGACAGTTCCCGCCACCAACGTACAATGACTTGAATAGTAATGTTACGTATAAAACTGATTGAGAGGCTGGCAAGGTGAAGACATCAAGAGTGGAAACGCGGACAGTGGCCGGAGTCGACGTAGGCGGGACCAAGGTTACGTTCATCCTCTGGTCTGGCGGCGCCGTGACGTACAGGACAGTACTGCCATATGTTGCCAGATCCGGTCCTGAGTTCACAGATCTCATTCTGGAAGGAATAGGCGATCTTGGCAGGCGCTCGCACGATGCGGGAACTGTCATCGCAGCAACCGGCATCGGGTGTGCCGGTATGGCTGATCAGAAGCGTGGGATTCTGCTGTTCTCTCCCAATATGCCCCGGGTGCGGGACGTGGCACTGGCGGACATCGTCGCTGGAGCCACCGGAGCTCCAGCATATCTGGAGAACGATGCCAACTGCGCACTTTTTGCAGAGTGGGTCGGCGGGGTCGCTGTAGGTCGCCGCAACGTCGTGATGTTCGCTGTTGGGACCGGTGTCGGAGGGGCTCTCATTGTGGACGGGCATCTCTACGTCGGGCGCCATGGATTTGCAGGTGAGGTAGGGCATGGTCCAATGATTGAACGGGGTCTGGTGTGCGGTTGCGGTGGCCATGGATGCCTTGAGACTGTGGCCTCCGGGACGGGCATCGAACGGTATGTCCAAAGAGGGCTGGCGCGAGGGTCGAAGAGCCTTATGACGGTGGATGACGCAGGGTCGGCCAGGACTATCGCCGAGTTTGCTCACAATGGTGATCTGCTTGCTCAAGCAGCCTTCAGGCAGGCGGCCCGTCACCTCGGCCGGGCGACTGCGACACTCATCAACACGCTCGATCCCGACATGGTCGTGCTCGGTGGTGGGGTCGCCGAATCGGGGTTGCTCATGGACGGGATGAAGCGAGTTGCTGAACGACGTTCTCTCCCATGGCTGTTTGAGGG
>JBAQYC010000219.1:0-3701 GCA_049299835.1 Candidatus Cryosericum sp.
CAGATCGGGGACGCCGTGTCGGGCCTTGTTGCGGGCGCCAAGGACTTGGCCGTGAAGGGTGCCACGTCTCTCTATCATGGCGCGAGAGCGGTCTACAACGACCCCAGTATCGTCACCACGCCCCTCAAGAACTTTGCGAACGATGTTGTCGGTGCGGCAAAGGACGTATGGAACGATCCTCGGATCATCTGGAACACTGCCAGTGGAACATGGGAAGACTTGAAGACGGGCGCTTCCACGGCCGCAGACATCGGGGGCAAGATCATTTCTGGCGTCGCCGGCACGGTCTGGACGACCCTGACGGATCCCAGGAAGATGTGGACAGCCATCAAGGACTCCGGCGGCTGGGACAACTGGGTGAAGTCGTGGGACCCCAATGTCCCCGTTATCGACCGGTTTGGCAACGTGCTGATCGGGACTCTGAAGATTGGAGCGACGATTCTTACGGCCGGCCAGGTGAAGGCCGCAGCCCTTGCTGGAAGAGAGATCCTGAGTGTTGCTGGTGCTCAGATTCTCAAGGGAGACTTCAAGGCGGGCGCAAAATCCCTCATCAACGGAATCATCAAGACCTTCGCGTCGGGAGAAGCCAAGGCCGCGCAGACCATTGCAGACGACGCTGCCAGGCTGAAGGGCGGCGCACTGAAGGCGGTGCGCAGTGCGGTTCCCTCGACAGGGGTCAACCCCGGCCACCTGAAGACGATCCAGGAAGGGGCCAGGAAGTTCGGTCTCGACGTCGGTGTGCGCCCGCAGGGGACGATCTCTGGTTTCGTGAAGAACGGTGTGCCCAAGGGCTCAGCCATCAAGAACAAGGGAACGAACTTCATCGATGGACTGATCGGAGGCAAGGGACCTGAGGGAGCAGTCGGTCACTTCAGACCCGACCAGAAGGCGGTCGACCGACTCATCGAAGGCATCAAGAGGAATCCGGGGATCCCGGGCGCTCGAAAGGCCCAGATGATCAGAGAGGTAGAGGGGCGCGTCGCTGACAGGATAGGCGAGCTTGCGGGACCCAAGGTAGGACAGCTGATCAAGGAAGGGAAGCTGACAGTGAAGGGAGGGACCCTTATAGACACCGCGTCGGGCAGGCCGGTCATCTCAGACCTGGACTTGTGGAGTCTGACGAAGGCAGGAGGAGGGCCCGTGACCGCTGGCGAAGAGAAAGCGTTTCTCGAGTGGTGTTCCTCCCGGGGAGTCCCCTTCACAGACCATGGAGCCCATATGAACTGGGTGCCACGGACGCCGGCTGACTACAACGTCTATGAAAAGATCATCCGAAGTCACGGGCTGGGAGGAAAGCCGGTCATCACGGTCGGATCAGACGGCGCCATAGGCGCTGCCAACTACATCCCGCCGGCTCCATAGGAGGCTGCCATGCGAGAATCGAGAATGACGGTATCAGAGCGGACCCGACTGCTTGAACGGCATGCGGTGGCGCATGCCCGGCAGGTCGACTTGATCGCGACTGTGGACAGGGATCCTGAGCATGCGCCACCGGACGTCCTGCAGGAACTGACCCACTGGGGAGAGGAGATTGGCGGTCTGCGGGGCCGGTACCTGGCCGATCTTCCTGTTGTGACACTGTCCAGGAACCCCTTGAGCGGTGATATCCTGGAGTATGCTATGGACGTCAATGGACTGGACGGGTTGTGGTGGAACTACAGCCAGCCATTGCGGCCGTTGCAGCAGCTTCCGGCGGACTTCGTCGGCCTTTCAGGCGCCCTTCAAGTGGGATCCCCGATCGAGAAGATGCCTTTTGAAGTCCGTCCCGGCCCCGAACTTCCCTATGTGGTGCCGCGCCTGCTTGCACTGACGGGTGTCTGTGCAGTGGTTAGTCGGGTCCAGATCGGCCCGCATGTGGGGCACGCCATCGCCTACTTTGCCGACCATCCGGAGCAGGTGCCCAATCGTGTCAACACGTGGGGCACGGACTTCTATGAAGTTGTTGATAGCCAGGGGGTATTGACGTGGTCCTGCGACGGCGACCTGGCCGCACTGGATCGCGACTTCGACCTGAAGCCGTGGATGGAGGCCGGGAAACTGCTGTGGATACAACCCGGCGACGCGTCGACGACTCTCCGCTCCGACACGCAGGCCTGTCCGTTCCTTACCCTGACGGGCAGTCGTATGGACAGCACCCTCTTTAATGGAATACGAACGGAGGATGAGCCGGATGCTCTGGTGCAGGAGACAATAGAAGCTGCTCTGGGCCAACCGATACCCACCGATCCGGTCCCCGATGAACTCTGGAACCTTGTGATGCCCATTCAAGACAACGCAGGAGGCGACAGCGATGAACAGTCAACCTGACAATGGCACGACCAGTACCTCTTTCACCGTCCGTCCTTCGGACCTCGGGCCGATTCTTGTCGACCAGCTACACTTGGAGGCGACAGCGTTCTCTCCTTTTGCCGAGGCTCTGGCAGACTATGTTCCAGGTTCGGGCACCGTGGACGACACGGCGGGACGGCTCGCGAACGATACGGTATTCTCGACGGTCGCTGAAATATTGGCGCGGCCGGACCTGCGCCTGGAACTGCTGATAGGCGGCGGCATGGCACCTTTGGCAAGCCTCCGCGCCTATGCATCCAAAGCTGCAGGAGACATGCTGGTTGCGATAGCCTCTGGTGACGGCGAATGGGACGTTCGTGTCTTTGACACCCCTCGTTCTTGTGGTGGGTGGTTTGCGCACCAGACGGGCACGAACACCCAGGAAGGCGAGCTCAACTATCTGGCGCCGCCCTGCACGCTGTCGACTCTTGTCGCAGCCTTCCACACGATTGACGCTTTCCGCCGCACATCTTATCAGGACATGCTGGCATACAGGCGCACAGTTGACCCGATGATTACGCCCGAGGAGTTCAGATCCAGTGCCGTGGCCTCCATCCGTAGCCAGGACATTCGCTGGCTTCTGCCCTCGTTGCTTGTACTGAATCCCTCCCTTTCCGAGGACATCGGGACCATGGGGAGCGACGGGCTGGAACAGGCCGTGAGACGGGGATTCCTTATCGGAGCAAAGCGCGCTGGCGGCACAGACACGGTGCTCCTGTTCGGCGAAGCAGGAGCACACATGGGGTCGGAGTTCCTGCGCAGTTGGGTAAGCAGCTGCGGGTACAGCCTGGATGTGGTCGGCCCGGACGGACCACACACGCTCCAGAGGGGGTACGTCGCTTCCACCGGACTGGCAAATCACTGGTTCCGGTTCGACGTGAAGGACAGTGTCCTTCAGGTCAATCATCAGCTTCTGTCACTGGAACAGTATGCCCAGAAGATGGGAGACCTGCTGCTGTCCGGTATGATCGTGAAACGGCAGGCTGATGCCGCGGGGGCTTACGTGAAGTTGAAGCAGGCGGCCCCTGCACACGCCGTGTCGCAGGAGAAGCCAGTCTCCGCGGAAGCGGTTCATACGAAGACCCCGAAGTTCTGCCCCGGATGTGGCGCTCCCGTGAAGTCGGGGGCCAAGTTCTGCGCTTCATGCGGCCGGCCGCTGTAGCCGGGTGACGCGCCAGAGGACTCTGGAATCCAGCGCGGACAGACGCTGCCGACTTGGCCGGGCGTGAACCCTAGCCCCGCTTGCCGTCACCCACGGGTTGGCAGCGCATCGAAGCCTGCTACACTGAAACCGGTGGATAGATGAGACTCTACAAGTCACGCAGTTCATATACGAAAGCTCCTCGCGCATCCAGAAGTGCCGACGAGGCTCG
>JBAQYC010000220.1:0-2083 GCA_049299835.1 Candidatus Cryosericum sp.
GAACAGGATCATGCCGGTAGGAAACATGAAGTTCTGACCAATCCTTATGGTCAGGAAGTTGTCAAGGATGTGAATCCAGAATCCCTCGAGAGAAACCGTCGTGCGCAGCCCGCTGCCACCGTAGCCCCAGATCATCTTTGGGCTGTGGTAGGGGAGTAGCATCCACATCATGCACATGAATGAGACCGATGAGAATCCCACATATGTTGCGATCATCATCTCGTCGCCTTTGACTCGGTTGAGCAACTGGCCGTAAGCCCAGCCAAGGAGCAGAGCGAACGGGAGAGCAATGCCGATGGCACCAGCAAACCCCGCAAGGCCCGTGAGACCGAGCTCGATGCTGATTGTCGCTCCGAGCAGGCCTGCAATAATGCCGAGCGGCAGACCGAAATTGAGTCCGCAGCCAGTCTGAACCATTGGGACCATGCCCAGGACGAGGATACCGTTCATCCCAAAACGAACAATCACGTCCGTGAGCGACTGGTCAACCCGGACACCGACAGCGGGAGCTGCAGCGAACAGGGAAATGAGCAATAATGCTATGATGATACGAGGCCAGCCTGCCTTATCGATAAATGCCCGGATTCTACTCATGGCTGTTCACCCCGTTCTCTTCGGTCTTGAGTCTTCCAATCAGCAGCAGACCAAACTCTTTAGCAGTTGCGGATGGTGGCAGGATACCAGCGATGCGTCCTTCATCGACAATGGCAATACGGTCGCAAATGGACCGCAGTTCTTCCAGTTCGGACGAGATCATGACGATTGTCGTGCCGTTCTTGCGGTTGTAGGTGCGAAGTGCTTCCAGTACAAGCGCCTTTGCCCCGACATCGATGCCGCGCGTCGGCTCCGAGACAAACAGGACATCTGGTTGTACTGCAAAGGCTTTGGCAAGGCAGATCTTCTGCTGGTTGCCGCCCGACAGTTCCTGAGCTGGCTGGTTGGTTCCCGTGCACTTTATGTCCAAAGCCTCGATGTACTCCTGGGCCACCGCCTTGATGGCCTTGTCATCCCGCCATTTGATAAGTCCTCCCAGGAGAGGCCTTATGTGCTTGTTCTGGGACTGCATGGCAGTAAATGCGATGTTCCAATCAAGCGCTTCTTCGAGAAGAAGCCCCACACCTCGACGGTCTTCAGAAACGAATGCCATGCCTGCGGCCAAAGCCGCTGCAGGGTCATTGAGATGGATGGACTTCCCGTGGAGAGTGACCGTCCCTCCCGCGGCGTAGAGTCCCATAATCCCGTTCGGGACGCCGAGTTTGCCCTGGCCTGCCAGACCGCCGATACCAAAGATTTCACCCTTATGAACGTCGAGCGTCACATCTCTCACGGTTTCGCCCGGCATGTCGACCCACAGGTGTTCGACCTTCAGGATCGTCTCGGTGTCCGCGTTGTAGTCGCTGGTCGCAACCGATTTGGTCGAGACGCTGCGGCCTACCATGAGTTCGGCGACCTGGCCAATGTCCGTGTCGCCCGTGGCTACCTCCTTGACAACCTGGCCGTCTCGCAAGATGACAATTCTGTCACAGATGTCGAGGATCTCCTGAAGGCGGTGTGTGATGAAGATGATGGCAATGCCTGTGGCGGCCAGCCTGCGGAGCGAAGTCAGAAGAACCTGTGCCTCCGACTCTGTCAGGACTGCCGTCGGTTCATCGAGAACGAGCAACTTCATCTCCGGGCGATGGATCTCACGTGCCAGTTCGGTGAACTGCTTGTGTCCGACCGGCATCTCGGCAACCAGCGTGTCCGGGTTGATCTCGACGCCCAGCAACTGGATGGACTTCTCCGCAATAGCGCGCATTTCGGGAAGGTCCAACGTCTTCAAACGGGGTCCGAAGATCTTTGTCACGATGTTGTCGTGCAGGACTTCACCGTTGAGGAGGATGTTCTCCGTTGCAGTGAATCCCGGAATCAGCGAGAACTCCTGGTGGACCATACCTATGCCTGCCTTGAGGGCATCGAAGGGGTTCTGGAACACCACTTCTTTGCCATCGATGCAGATTTTCCCGGTGTAGCCTCCAGTCTGAGCAATGACCCCCATCCCAAACAGGATGTTCATCAGCGTGGACTTGCCGGCACCGTTTTC
>JBAQYC010000221.1:0-2732 GCA_049299835.1 Candidatus Cryosericum sp.
CCGACACCAGTGTCCCCTCGACGAGAGCGTGACGATGCGTCCGCTGGGAGGCCTTCTCGGCGGTGACTTCATCCTCGATTGCAGCGGCGAACGCCGCGATATGGACTGCCAGTTCTTCGTTCATGGAGCTCCTGTCATCGCGGCCTTATGCCATGCGACTTTTTATTATACTGCCACGGGGTTTCCTGTATACTGAGCACTGTGAGACATGAGGTTCCTGGTATGCAGCGTTCCATTCGGGAGGCAACCTGATGTACAAACCGACGACGAAACTCTCCAGTGTCCTGACCGAACACCCGCGGGCAGCAACTTACCTGGCATCGATCAACCCAAAACTGAAACTCCTCGGCAACCCGGTCGTCATCGGCCTCATGGCCCGCCGCACCGACCTCCGGAAGATCGCCGAACGCGCCGGCTGGACCCTGGAAGAGCTGGAAGCGGCTGTAGTCCGCAGTGACACTGAGGGAACCTCGCCGGCAACGTCGGAAGAGGCTCCAGCCAGGCTCAAGGAGGACCTCAAAGCAGTTCTCCGGAGACTGTACGGAGGCGAAGATCCTGCCGCGTGCAAGGCACAGTTCAAGGAGTTGATCGCCAGGGCGGACCCTCTTCTCATCGCGACTGCCGAGGCGGAACTGGCACGCGAAGGGTTCTCCACCGACCAGCTCATGGAGGCATGCGACGTCCACATGGATGTCTTCCGTGACCAGCTGGCAAGCTCACGCACTGTCATTCCGGACGACCATCCATTGAAGCGCTTCATCCGCGAACAGGACGTCATTATCACCTGGCTCGAGCAGGGACTCGCCCTGGCCAGGACACTCGGCGCACTGAACGGATACGCCGAGGCGGAGAGCGCTCTCGCTGAACTCCGCAGCCTGATGCAGCATCTGCACGAGGCTCAGAGTCACGACGCCCGGCAGGAGAACACGCTGTTCCCCCTGCTGGAACAGTACGGCGTCGAAGAACCTCCCTCCATCATGTGGGCCGAGCACAACCGCATGAAGGCGACACGCGACCTCATCGACAAGACGCTCCTGGGGGCGCCCGACGCTCTGCCATACGCACAGTTTTCACAAGTGCTGGCGGGAGCGTTTCAGCACTGGCTGGAGACCTTCGTCCAGCACGCAAAGAAAGAACAGGAAATCCTATACAACGTGGCACTTGACCTGCTGTCCGAGAGGGACTGGCAGGAACTTGAGCAGGAATCCCAGGAATTGGGATTCTTCGCACTCCCAGGGGAGGAGAACCAATGAGCGATACCGGTCTCGACCTGTTTGACGGCATGGACCTCGAGGTCCTGCTTGCTCTCTTCGACACGCTGCCGGTCGACGTCTCGTTTGTGAATGCAGACGATGAGGTGACCTACTTCAATCTGCCCGCTGCCGGGCGCATCTTCCCGCGCACTCGGCTGGATATCGGGCGCAGGGTCCAGCGATGTCATCCGCCCCAGAGCGTTGACAAGGTCCAGCGGATCCTGGACGACTTCCGCGCGAAGAAACGTTCCATGGCGGACTTCTGGCTGGAACTGGGCGGCAAGTTCGTCTATATCCGCTACTTCGCCGTGTACGGCAAGGACGGTGCCTACCAGGGGACCCTCGAGGTCTCGCAGGACTGCACCGGGATCCGTGCCCTTCAGGGCGAAAAGAAACTCGAGGGTGAGCCTGTCTGAGCGGGACCAGAACTGGCGACATATCGCGCATTGCGTGCGAAATCACCCACAATCCTTGCAAAAAAACGCGGCGTGTCTAGCATGATGACAATCTCTTGTACAGGAGGCACTATGATACATACACGCCTGACAGCTGTCCTGACCTGCGTCGTGCTGGTTGCGATGCTAGCAATGTCGAATGTGGCCGTCGCTGGAACAACCGGGATGATCGGTATCAACGTTCTCCTCAACACAAACCCGACAACGAAAGTCCTGAACGAGCTCGGCAAGTATGGTAGAGTTCGTGATGTCGTCGCAGAGATCAAGGCCGTCACTCTGCAGGCCAAGGCCTCCGAGCTCGCCGCGATCCAGGCGCTGCCCTATGTCGCAGCGGCCAATCCAGATGCAACGCGCTCGGCGGGACCGGTAGCTACGGAAGCAGCGGTCACTGATTTCTCGAGTGGTATCGACACCTGGGACCTCGACGCGATCAACGTGACCGATTTCGGGACCACCACCCGACAAGTAGCTTATGATGGCACGGGCGTCTACGTCGCTGTTTTGGATACCGGGCTCGTGAACAACTGGCCATACTACTTCCCGACTCAGCGCATCGCTGTGCAGTACGCCAAGTGCTTTGGTGGAGGTGGCGGCGAGGTAGGTTTTGTCAGTACACAGCCTAACAAGTGGGGAGAGGACCAGAACAGCCATGGAACGCATGTCACCAGTACCATCCTGGGATACAACAGGGGCGGAACACCGATCAACGGGGTTGCCCCTATGGCAACAATCATCCCGGTGAAGGTGCTCAACCAGAACGGCTCCGGTTGGTCGTCGGTCGTCGCTGCAGGCATCACCTATGTGGGTGATCTGAAGGCCGGAGCCTTGAAGAACTCTCCGGTCGTCATAAACATGAGCCTCGGTGGACCGAACCTGGATGCCATGGAGAAGGCAGCCATTGACTATGCTATTGCCCAGGGCGTGATCATCGTCGCTGCTGCGGGCAATGAAGGCGAGGCAGGCATGGGATTTCCGGGGGCGTATGAACCCGTCATCTCCGTGGCAGCATCAGGATGGGTTGGTG
>JBAQYC010000222.1:0-2609 GCA_049299835.1 Candidatus Cryosericum sp.
GTCGTGTGGTCCTGTCGGGCGAGGCGGAGTACCTGCGCACCAGGCGGGGGGGATCGATCGAGGACATCTACAGGGAGGTGTACGGACATGTGGAAGCTCGTTAGGTATCAGCTCAGGGGCCGCAGACTCCTTTATACCATCGGACTCATCACCATGGGCGCGTTGACGCTCTATCAGGCGACGCGCTACATCGGGATGCGGGAGAATCCGGCACAGTCGGCACCTGTCTCGATGAGTGTACCACTGGTGATGGCCTTGTTCTGGGTGGTCTTCTATGCAGCCATGACCGTCATCAACATCGTGACCTACACGCAGGACCTGTACGGCGATACTGGTTACCTCGTCTTCAGCCTGCCGCTGCGCGGGGCGGAAGTCCTGGGTTCGCGCATCGTTCTTCTCGTCTTCGACACGCTTGTGACGTTGTTTGGTGGCATGACAAGCGTGATCATCCTTGCCTGTCTTGCTCCCGGGCTTGCCCAGCAGGTACGTCCCTGGGTCGGCAGATTCCTGCTGACCGGCGACTACTGGATCATGTGCCTTGGTGTCCTGGCCGTGATCGTCAGTTTCATGTCGATCATGTTCTTCGGCGTGACGTTCGGCAAGACGCTGACAAGTACGAAGAAACAGATCGGAAGCGTCTTCTCAGCGCTGGTCGTTATCGCCATACTATGGGCCAGCGCTCAGCTGGGCAATCTGATCGAGACGCAACTGTTCGAGGGGATCCACCTCACCCTGAACCCGTGGCGGAACCTGCCGATTCTTGGGCCGGCTACGATCCAGTTCCCGCTCGTCTCTCCCCTGATGTTCGTCGTACTCGGTGTTGTGGCGTTTGCCATGACATCCTGGCTGATGGACCGGAAGCTCAACCTGTAAAAGCAGGACCGACACCGGCAAGCTGTCGTTGCATATGTTGCCTGCCGGGATCAATGTGGTGCCAGAGTGGTTTGTTCAATACACCAATGATGGTATCCTATATATATATGAAACGCGCCATCGATTCAGGCAGCACTGATTCCATAGAACCACGTATCGGTTCGATTACGTGTGCGCTCACGCCCGCTGAGCGCCTGCCGCCGATGAGCCTGGATCCGATGGCTCTACGGATACCCCCACAGATCCTGGCAGTCACCGGACCGGTGGTGCACAGGTCATCTCCGTACCAGGGCAGATCCGGGCTGGTCTTGTTGCTGCAGAATGCTGCAGAACAGCGATTTGTGCTGAAGGTGGCCCGCGGGACCTATCGGATGCAGGAGCTCGCCCTCGAATATGAGGTGCTGAAGCTGTTGCATGAGACAGAGATCCCTGTACCGAAGCCTCTTGTCCACGTTCAGAACCGCCCTCTTGGATTCCTGTTGATGGAGCACGCTGTCGGTCGTTCTGCGACCGACGTCTTGCGTGAGGCTGGTTCCAGAGACGATCGTGACCGTATCGCCGTCGCGCTGGGTTCACTGCTGTCGGCGCTGCACCACCTGCCGGTCGGTACGGTGAGCTGGCAGGAATGTGTCGATGGGCAGCTGCTCTGGGCCGAGCGTCATCTGGAGGAGAAGGTCATGAGCAGGGCCGAGTTTCGTGCCAAAGGCATCACGGGCGACCCTGTCAAGGAACTCGAACGCCTCAGGGCGACCTGCCCGGCACCCGGCGTCGTTGCCGTCCTCCATGGCGACTTCCGACCCAAGAACATCCTGCTGGAGGGAGACCAGATCACGTCCGTACTGGACTGGTCGTTTACGGACCTCGGGGACCCGTGGTATGACCTCTCAACGATATTCGGCTATCTGGATTCCGCCGGGCAGCAGGTGTTTCTGAATGCGTACGGGCTCGAGGCTGTCGACCGCGACCGCCTGGAGTGGTTCCGCTCTCTCTCCGTTTACCTGGCTGTCTGAAGCTCCGCTACAGGTCGGGTGAACCCTTGCGTCCCCGCTTGATGCGCGACGTGTGGGATCCGCGTGATGCCTTGACTGTCGTCGTTCCGGATGTTGTCCGTGTCGTTTCACTGTCCATGTTGCCTCCCTGCCGGTTGCTCTTCGTAAGAGATCGCTCCCTTTCTGAACAATAATCGGTTTCTGATGCAATTGGTTACACAGAAGGACGTCCCCGTATGCAGTTCCCTTATGTCTGCACCTCGCGGATGTAGATCACGGAACCCGAGAGGAGGAAGACAATGCCTGCAATTGCCAGGACCAGCAGGTTCGGCGCGATCGCAGCAAATCCCAATCCCCGGACGACGATCTTGTTGAGACCGTTGACCGCCCAGTACTGCGGAAATGCGCGTGCCAGCTGCTGCATGAATGGCGGCATGATCTCGACAGGCCACCAGGAGCCTGCAAGCATTGATGTTGCGTATGTCACGAACGTCGCGATGACGCTCGCTTGAGCCATCGTCCTGCACAGCGACCCGATCAGGACGCCAAGTCCGGTGGCAGCGAACACGTACAGGAACACCATCGCTGCGACCGCGGCAGGGTTCCGGCCCCAATCCACTCCGAGAACGACCCAACCCCATATGATGAACAAGGTGAACTGGGCAATACCCGTGACCATCATGGCCATCAGCTTGCCGCCGAGGAAAGTCAGGGTCGACGTCGACGTCGTCATGATACGGGCAAGGG
>JBAQYC010000223.1:0-7754 GCA_049299835.1 Candidatus Cryosericum sp.
GCCCAGTGAGACAGTACTGGGCGTCCCAGCAATGGACCGTCGTGGGGTTCCTGTTCATCACCACGTTCATAGAGATCAGCAATTGGTTTGTCCTGCGGCGTCTGGAGGAGTTCACAGCCCTGCCGCGCGTTCCTCGAGTCTCCGTCCTGGTGCCGGCCCGGAATGAAGAGCGCTCCATCGTACAGTGCGTGACATCATTGCTGGCTCAGGACTACCCGAATTTCGACGTCCTCGTTCTGGATGATGGCTCGACGGATGGCACGAGGGGGCTCCTGAATCAGATTGCAGCAGGCGACGCGAGACTGCACGTGCTGGACGGGCAACCCCTTCCGTCTGGATGGCTCGGCAAGCACTGGGCCTGTCAGCAGCTTCTGGAGCATACTGATGGCGAGTACGTGCTGTACGTGGATGCCGACACATGGCATGACCCGGCTGCGGTGCACAACGGCGTCTCTGCAATGCTCGCCGGGGATCTGGACCTTCTGTCCGCCATTCCGCACGAGGTCACCGGAACGTTTGGGGAGATGTTGACTGTACCAATGACAGCCTGGTCCTTCTTCGCGCTGCTGCCCATGTGGCTAGCTTTCCACACGAAGATGCCGCTACTCGCCTCGGCGATCGGTCAGTACATGATGTTCCGGACCTCCTCGCTGAAGGAGATCGGGGGCTTTGAGCGCGTCCGGTCGAATGTAATCGACGACCTTGCGCTAGCACGACTGGTCAAGGCATCCGGCATGCGATGGCGCGTTGTCGACGGTACTGCCCGAAGCAGCTGCCGGATGTACCACGGGCTGCGCGAGTGCGTCCAGGGCTTCTCCAAGAACCTGTACGCAGTCTTCTACCACAATCCGTTCCTGCTGACGTTCGTCTGGTTGTTTGTCCTGATGGTCTACAGCGCTCCGGCCGCGGTCCTGGTTGCAGCCGCTCTGGGGTATTCTTTTCGACTTCATGGGATCGTGAATGCGCTGGGAGCGATTGCCCTGTCGATCCTTCAGTGGGGCATCATCGCCGTGCGTTTCCACTTTTCATGGACACTGAGTCTGACGTGGGTCCTGGGACAGCCCCTATGCGTCTTCATCGCGTTCCGGTCAATGATGAAATCCCTGACGCGACGCACGACTTGGAAAGACAGAGTCATCAGCAGTTCGCAGCGCCCGCGCAACGGGTAGGCAAAACGCAGTGACGGGAGGGCCTACGCACGGCCCTCCCGTCACCATTTGCAGTATGGGACCCTTCGTCGGCTGCGGCAGCTGCAGCTGTCTCGTCTCTTCGGGGTCTTCCCCTGCAGTGGTTAGACTACCACGACGACTGAGTTGTTCAAAAGCTGGCCTTCACGGTTGGGCAGCCAGGGTCAGGGGAATATCGACGATATCCTGCTGACTGCCGTCCTTCATGCTGGCGATAAAGATGCGCAATGTTCCCTTGCCTTCTGGGGCTGGATTCGAGGCTGCACTGACAAGTACCAGGGCCTGATCGAATGTGCCAAACTCGGGTGCCCCTGCGGACGTCATAAAGCTGCCCTGTCCCAGAGAGGCCAGGAGGTCGGGCGACAACTGCCGTGTCGCTTCCCAGCTGACGGTAGCCTCGAATACGCGGGCGACGCCGGTGGTATGAACGATGCCTGTCCACGAGCCGTCAGCCTGTTTGTGGAACGTGACTGTCTCCTGGCGTACCGGGAGCGTAACCTTGACGTTGCCGTCACTGGATTCCATGGGACCTGAACTGCACCCTACGACAGACAAGACGAGGACCATCAGCAACAGAACAGTGATTCTTCTCACGGGCATCACCACCTTGCCCGAATTATAGCAGAGAGTCTCCTTGTCTCCAAACAAGAGTGGTAAACGCCTACTCAGGCTCGATCGTGAAGTCGGCGATCACCGGCAGATGGTCGCTGTAGCCTTCTGACCCGTGCTGGTTGCCAGACTCCTGCCATCGGTTCGGGACGGGGCGGCCGTCGGCTGCGCGCAGGTACGAAAGAAGGAAGGGCGCACGGAATGTTTCGAACGATCCCTCGTCGTAGCTCAGCCCCGTCCGATCGAACAGACCCGGGCTCATGATGATATGGTCGAGGCACTCCCACTTCGCGCCATAGACCTCCGAGCCCCGCTGCGATGCCGGCATCTCGAACCAGGGATCATACAGGGACCGGGTGCCTTGAGCTGTCATGGAGGTGCGGTCGCCTGTTGTCCGCAGGACGTCGTTGATACCCGTTGTCTTGCCAGTTGCCACGTGTTCATTTTCGGTGCTGTTGAAGTCTCCGATCAGGACGATATCCGCCGCCGGATCCTGCTTCAACAGACGGTCGACCTCTGCACGTGCGACCCTTGCGTTCTTGATGCGCACGCTTTCTGTCTCGCCCGAGTCTTTGGATTTCCAGTGGTTGACCAGAACATGCAAAGGAGTCCCGTTGACGTCGACGGATGCCGAAAGGATGTCACGGACACCGCTGGTCGTCGGCAGGGACGCCACGTCCTGGATCAGGAACGAGGAGATGAGTACGCACTGCGTGACAGACCCGCCCGTCGTGACGGCCATGTCCCTGTAGCCCAGGTCGAGGACGCCATCGAGGATCATCGTGGCCATGCGTTGGTTCTCCACCTCTACCAGACCCACGATCTGGGGTTCGTCTGCTGCCTGCAGGACCTCACGGATATGGTCGATCTTCACCTGCCACAGGTGGTCTGCATAGTAGTTCGACGATGGGCCGTAGTCCGAGTATTCCGTGCCGTCGACGTGGTCATCGAAGGCGTTCTCTACGTTGTAGCTGAGGATGCGGATGGTTGTGGCAGCAGGACCAGTAGACGTGTCTGGCGGGATACAGCCAGAGAGACTGCAACATAGCACCAGGACGATGAATGACAGGATCACAGGACGTGTGCGACTCATGAGACACCTCGGCTCGTGCGTTGGCAATTGCAGCACGTGGCAGATGGCGTCAGTATACATGAGCTCTCTGGAAATGGGAAGGAGGGCGGGTGCTACGGCACCCGCCCTCCGATCTTGCAGGATGAATCAGTCGCTACGGAAGCCTGACGAGAAGACCTTGCAGGAAGGTGAGCTTCATATTGGCGTCAGCAATCAGAGTGTCGAGACGACTCGAGTATTGTGCCAGCGCAGCAGTGTGAGTAGTCCTGAGATACGCAGTACGTGCAGCAATGGTGGCCCTGATCTGCGCCCTGACGGCATCGAGTGTTGCCTGGGGTGCCTTGGCCTTTCGCTGCATCTTGAGCTGTTGCTCAAGCGTACGGATGGATTTCTGCATCGCTTCGAGTGTGGCACGTTCCGCCTCGGTAAGCATGATCCCTCGAGAGACAGTTCTGTGCGTTGCATACTTCAGGGCCGTCTTCAAATCGGCGGAAAACGCAGTCAGACCCGAACCGGCTACCCGGGCAGCTCTGACCTTGTCACGAATGGTTTTTGCGGTGTCTCCGATTTGCCTGTACAAAACCTTCAACGCCTGAAGCTTTGCTTCATCGGCGGGCGTAAGGGTCCGCTTTGCAACAACTGACTGTTTTGCAGCGGGCTTCCCTGTTTCTGCAAATACAGCAGGTGCAGTCACAAGTGTGCCGAGAGCGATGATGAGTATGAGTACAATGCTTGTCAGCCCAACAGTTCTTCTTGTCATGAGTACCTCCACAACTTCAGGATCACTTCCGAATACACGTATTGGACTGTGAAGGTTCCGGCTATGTTCACGACGCGTGAGCGGTGACTGTGACGTCAAGCTTGATGGCTTTTACCAGCGTGTTGTAGATCGTGCTCTTTCCCAGGGCATACGACAGCAATTCCTCGGCAGCCTCCTGGGAGAGAGATGCCGACCAGACGTCGATGTGACACGATGCAGTGTCGATGCAGGGGATAGTGTCGTCGCGGTGGCCCTGCAGTGACATGGTCAGCTTCTCCACCGGATATCCCGACAGTTCCAGCGCTGATCCCAGGTCCAGATTCAGGCATCCGCCGAGCGACGCCACGAGGACCTCCATTGGCCACAAGCCCTGCTTGTCCATGCCATGGCCCGTGTCGAAGATCAGTTCAACGCCGCGTGACCGCGCTACGCCGATGATGTCGCTGTTTCTCTCAAACTCAAGCGCGAAGTCCATGCGCTGCCTCCGACGGAAACTACTACATATTCATCATAGCGCTGGAAGGGGTGATGCACAACGTCCGCTCGAGAGGACATCGGTAAGAATCGGAAAGAGAGGAACACCGGCGTCAGGCTGTCGTGAGTGTGATGGTGAAGGAACGGGAACCAGGGTGCGTGCTACAATAACTAAATGCGTATGCGAAGATGGACATCATTGGGAGGAACGGGACTGGTTGTAGCGGTTATGGTTGCTGTCGTTCTGGCTCTTCCCATGATGGACGTTCAGGCGCCGACCTATCCGCCGAACGGGACTGTGATTCCCGCGCGGCCGACGGCTCTTGGGCGAGACGTCATCACCCTGCGCGAGACGTATCACCTTCCTGCCCTGGAACTCTGTGTCATCAACGCAGAGGGGATCGTCGACGTCGCCACCGATGGCGTCCGGAAGGCCGGCGGTACAGACGCGGTCACACCGCAGGACCTTTTTCATCTTGGGTCAATGACAAAAGCGATGACAGCCACGATGCTGGCGACGCTCGTCCACGAAGGGAAGCTCAGTTGGGATATGACGATGGCGCAGGCGTTCCCGTCGCTGGCATCTGTCATGGACAAGCGCTACCGTGATGTGACGCTGGAGCAGTTGCTGACTCACACGTCCGGGCTGCCGCGATACACGACGGACCCGGAGTGGGCAAGCATTCCTCCGTTCACCGGGACGCCGGCGCAGCAGCGGCAGGCATTTGCGCGCATGCTTCTGATGGAACCGCCCATCGGTCCGACAGGTGTCTATCGATATTCCAATGCTGGATTTGCCGTTGCCACTGCAATCGCCGAACGGGTCACCGGTGAATCATGGGAACAACTGATGCAGGAACGTGTATTCGGTCCACTGAACATACGAGCCGGGTATGGCTGGCCGCTCCTGTCCGGTGCGGGTGAACCCTGGGGTCACCGGATCAAGAATGGTGCGGTCACGCCGCACGACCTTGCGGACCGCTACAAGGTGCCCACCGTCCTCACCCCGGCCGGTGATGTCAGCATGTCCATCCTGGACTACAGCGTGTTCGCCCGCCTGCACCTTGCTGGACTCGAGAATATCGACGGCGCTGTGTTGTCGGCGGTGGAGATCCAGCGTCTTCACCAACCTGTCCTGGCGTACAGCTGTGGATGGCACGAGGAGTTGATCGACGGCGTACCGACAAGCTGGCACCGGGGGACCTGCGACACATTCGACACGTTTGTACTGCTGCAACCTTCTCGGGGTATCGGCGTGATCGCATTCACCAACGCCGACGGTGACAACACCGCCGTGCTTGCGCTATTTGCGGAACTGTCCAGGGTTGCCGCCATCTACGCGTCTCACCAGGCTGGGTAGATTGCTGTTTTCTGGCATGCTGCCCACATTCTGCACTGGATCTGACTCGAACAGAGGACTGTCAGGACTCGTCTTCTGCCGGAGTGTGGGTGGCGCTCTCGGCGCGGCGCCGGTTCTGGAGGTAGTGCAGCAGGACGGCGACATCGGCAGGGCGCACGCCGCTGAGACGGGATGCCTGCCCCAGCGTCTGGGGCTTTGCCTCCAGCATGCGTTCACGCCCTTCCTTGGACAGGGACGGCACCAGCGCAAAGTCGACCTCCTGCGGGACGGCATATCCGTCGAGTTGTGAGAGGTCGCGGACCTTCGCCTGCTGGCGCACGATGTACCCCTCGTACTTGACCTCCGTTTCCAGCTCCTCCAGCAATTCGTCGTCCACGTCCGCAAGGTCGGGAGCCAGGGCGACCAGGTCCTTCTTCCAGAGGTCCTGCCGCTTCAGCAGCGTGGCAAACGACGTCGGCGTCTGGATGGGGCCCACGTTGAGCAAGGCAAGTCGTTCCAGTGTCGGGCCGTCCGGATTCAGCATGCGGGTGCGAAGGACCTCCTTGAGGCGGTCCAGTTCCTGTTGCTTGAACACGGCACGCTGGTAGGCGGCTTCATCGATGATACCCAGTTCATGTGCGATGGGCGTCAGACGCAGGTCGGCATTGTCTTCACGCAGGATGAGGCGGTACTCGCAGTGACTGGGCGTGATGCGGTATGGTTCGATGAGCTCCTTGGTGGTCAGATCATCGACCAGGACGCCCAGGTAGCCGTCCGATCGCTGCAGGATGAACGGATCCCTTCCGCGAACCTTCTGGGCGGCGTTAATGCCGGCGATGATGCCCTGCCCCGCTGCCTCGTCGTATCCCGTCGTTCCGTTGATCTGGCCTGCCAGAAACAGTCCTTCGACACGCTTCGTCTCCAGCGTCAGCTTCAGCTCCTGCGGGTTGACGTAGTCGTAGGCGATGGCGTAGGCGGGGCGCATGATCTCCACGTGCTCCATGCCGGGGATGGTGCGCAGGATCTCCTCCTGCATGGGCAGAGGGACGCTCATGTACATGCCCTGCACATACATCTCGTTGGTGTTCCGGCCTTCCTGCTCGAGGAACAGCTGGTGACGCGTCTTGTCGGGATACCATCGCACCTTCTCCTCGATGCTGGGACAGGTGCGCGGGCCGACGTGGACCATGAGACCCATGACGGACGGTGACAACTGCATGTACTTGCGCGTGACGTCGATCGTCCGGGGGTTCGTCCAGTTCAGGTAGCTGGGCAGCTGATCCTCCCAGACGCGCGGCTTGCTGCGGAAGGACCAGTGCAGGGGGATGCTGTCCCCCTCTTCCAGGACGAACTTGTCCAGGTCCACGCTTCGCTTGTCGATGCGCGGCGTCGTGCCAGTGTTGAAGCGTTGGACGTCGAAGCTGAGCTCCCTCAGGGAGTCGCTGATACCGCTGCTGGCGAAGTCCCATGCGCGCCCGGCGGGGATGGCGATGTCGCTGATGTGGATGACGCCGCCCAGGTAGGTGCCGGTCGTCAGGATAACTGTGTCGGTCTCGTAGCGAACGCGGTAGTTGGTGACAACTCCTGCGACGTGACCGGATAGCGTCAGCAGGCGCTCCACCCGCTCCTGCTTGAGTGTCAGGTTGGGCTGGTTCTCGAGGACCTGCTTCATGCTGGCACTGTACTGCCACTTGTCGCACTGGGTGCGCACGCTTTGGACTGCTCGTCCCTTGGAGATGTTGAGCAGCTTGATCTGGGTCAGTGCCCGTTCGGCGTTGAGGCCCATCTCGCCACCCAGGGCGTCGACCTCACGGACGACCTGCGCCTTGCCGGGGCCGCCGATGGCGGGATTGCAGGGCATCCACGCGATGGCGTCCATGGAACCAGTCAGGACCAGGACCTGCAGTCCGGCGCGCGCGGCAACCAGCGCTGCTTCGCAACCTGCATGACCTGCTCCGACGACGATACAGTCATACCGCCGTCCGCCGTCGAATTCTTCGTGCACCTGCTGTTCCTGTTCGCTCATCGGTTCATCCCCTGTCTCACTCGGCATGGACATAGCATACCACGACTTGCGCAAGCGGTGTGCTCCAGTCTGTCATTCCCGCGCAGGCATGAACCCGTCCTTGTGTTGAGCAGCGCGGTATCATTTGGACTGTTTCAGACATTCGGCGAGATCTCCGCTACATAAATGGAGAGGAACATCAAGGATAACAAACGCATTCCTTATCTGCTCTACGACTGAAGGGGTAAGGGACATCGTTAGCGAAACTGACGCTCTTTGCGTCGTATTTTGGAAGAGAAAGCTGGGAG
>JBAQYC010000224.1:0-4705 GCA_049299835.1 Candidatus Cryosericum sp.
GGCTACCCGACGCAGAAGCCGCAGGCGCTCCTGGAACGTATCATCCAGGCGTCGTCCAACGAGGGGGATGTCGTCCTGGATCCCTTCTGCGGATGCGGCACGGCGGTCGCGGCTGCGCAGAAACTGAATCGGCAGTGGGTGGGCATCGACATCACGTACCTGTCCATCGACCTCATCGCAGCGCGCCTGCGCAAGACGGGCCTCGTCGAGGGCAAGGACTTCGTCATCGAGGGCGCTCCTGCCGACGTGATGGGGGCAGAGCAACTGGCCGCGCGGGCGCCGTTCCAGTTCCAGTACTGGGCGCTCAGCCGGATTCCTGGTGCCATGCCGAGCGACCGCAAGACGGGCGACCACGGGGTCGACGGCGTGCTGCACTTCTGGGATCCCGCCAAGGCGAGCAAGGTGGGCAAGGGCGTCATCTCGGTCAAGGGGACCATCGCGGTCAACCCCGGCATGGTGCGTGACCTGGCCGGCACAGTGGACCATCAGGACGCGGACTTCGGCATCCTGATCACGCTGCAGGAGCCGACCGAGGGCATGCGCAACGAGGCACGCAAGGCCGGGGTCTACAAGTACAACAACCAGCGCGAGATCCCCCGCCTCCAGATCGTCTCGGCAGCCGACCTCTTCAAAGAATATCTGCCGCTGCAGCTCCCGCCCGAGGAGGTCCGCAACGGGCGCAAGATGACCGTCATCGCGGAACCGGGCGCCGACGAGGCGAAGGGCGGACTGTTCGGCGACTAGGAGGAACGCTCCTTCGCAGTGAGGCGTTTCTTCAGGTAGTTCAGCAGGACAGCCGCGCTGCTGTGGTCTGGGTCCCTGGCTGCGTACAGCAGCGTGAGCGGACCATGGCGGGCTGTCTCCAGGAGTGAGGCGACCAGGTCGGGATGGGTGTTAAGTTGTGCAGTGTACCGGGTTACAAACTCCGGCCATTTGGTGACGTCATGCGCATACCATGTGCGCAGCTCCGCTGTCGGGGCGATGCCCCGCAGCCATGAGTCAGCGTGCAGCCGCTCACGGGTAAAGCCGCGTGGCCACAGACGCTCCACCAGGACACGCGTCCCGTCGCCGGGATCATACGGTTCGTAGACACGTTTTGCACGGATCAGTACGGGCATCTTCTGTCACCAGTGTTACTACGAGAACGAGATGATGATGGCGATGATGCCTGCCACAAATGCGATCAGGCTGAGAAGCCACCAAAGGGCGCCGACCCCACTCATGCGTTTTCGGACCTGCTGTTCGCTCTTCCACGTCAGGACACTGTATTCCTTGCCCTGGCCGGCGCGCGCGACCCAGAACCCGTTGACCGCCTCGACTGGGCCGATGAAGAATGCCTGACTCCCAGGGGCGAACGACGTCTCGATGGCATGGAAGTTCGGCTTGTTCAACCGGCTGAGCAGGCCGCGGTTGACGATGTATGGTGCAATGATGGGGTTTGTGGCGTCGCGGATAGACTGGTCAAAGGTGGAAGGCGCGTCCAGGGAGGGCAAACCGCCGCGTTCGTCGAACCATAACTCGCCGGCGCCTTTCAGTCGGAACGGTGTGCTGGCAGACTGTGACCAGACAGTATCCCACTTGGTTGTAGAGCCGTCTTCATCCGACTCCTCGGTCCCTCTCTCCAGGCGGGCGCTCCAGGTGACGGCCGGACGAGCCGAGTAGGGTGTCATCAGCTGCTGATCGGAGATGATGATACCCTGAAACTTGCCGTAAAGGCGCCCCTGCGCAGTCTGAGCGAGATTCAGTGCCTCGGCCTGACTGAGCTGGCCGGCATGTGCCTTGCGCGATCTGGATGCGAAATAGAGTCCTGCTGACAATACGACGAGCAACAAACCGGTGAAGAACTGGCCTGGGTTCATGGGTCACTCCCCTCTGGCATCACGACATGACGATACTATACCAGAAGATGGAGGATTTATGCAAGAGGCGGGAGCCGCGATGCCCCCGCCTCGCCCTGATGATGGTACTGTGTCTGTGCTAGAACAGCGGCTTGATCCCTGCGATCAGCAGGGCCGCCATGCCGATGAGCTTCATGAAGATGAGCAGGGCAGGACCGGCAACGTCCTTGAGTGGGTCGCCCACGGTGTCCGCAGCGACGGCTGCCTGATGTTCGAAGGAGCCTTTGCGCCCACTGTCCTCGATGAGTTTCTTGGCGTTGTCGAACGCTGTTCCTGTATTGTTGAAGAATGGTCCCAGCAGGGCTGAACTGAGTACCGCTCCGATGAGAAGGGCTCCCAGCGCCCAGTGACCAAACACCAGGCCCACGAAGATCGGTATGGCGATGCTGATGACGCCCGGGAGGATCATCTCTTTGAGCGCGTTGCGCGTCGAGATGTCGATGCACGTCGCATAGTCGGGCATGGCCTCGCCCTTGAGAATGCCGGGGATGGTCCTGAACTGGCGGCGGACTTCATCAACCATGAGCATTGCTGTCTTGGCTGCCGAACCGATGGTAAGTGAACTGATGAGGTATGGAAGGCAGATGCCGAGAAGGATAAACCCGATGGAGTAGGGTTCCATGACGTTCATCGTCTTGAGGCCCACAATGGAGAAGTAGGTCGAGAACAGAACGAACGACGTTACCGTGCCGGACGACATGGCATAGGCTTTGGTCGTCGCCTTCATGGTGTTGCCGACCGAATCGAGCTGTGACAGCGAGCGCACGACCTGCTCGTGTGCGCCCGACATCTCTGCGATACCCGATGCATTGTCGGTGATCGGGCCGAAGGCGTCGGCGGTCATGATGTAGCCGATGAGCAAGTCGGTACCTATGTTGACAGCGACGATTGCCAGCAGTGATCCGCCGGAAATAAAGTATGCCGCCGCGACAGCGACGACAATCATGACGATAGATCCCAGCGGACTCTGCAGACCGGCGGAGAGTCCCGTGATGACGTTGAGGGCCACACCGCGCTTGGATGCTTCGGCGATGTCGTGGACCGGTTTGCCCGAAGAACCTGCATAGTACCGCGTGATGACCGAGGACACGAGGGTGGTTCCGATTCCGAGACAGGTACCGATGAAGAGGGCCATGTCGTGAACCAGGAAGTGGCTGACCAGGAACGAGCCGAGTACGGCGAAGACGGTGGTCACGCCCATGCCGAAGTAGAAAGCGGTCTCGGGCTTGCTTCGGTCAAAGAGACGTATAGACACAACGCCGAGCATGGAAGCGACAAGGCCGGCTGACTGAAGGAGCATAGGGAAGAAGAGCACCGCGCTTCCATACTTGGGGACCAGCGTCAGCGCAACGACCATGCCGGTGATGATATCGTCCGAGAACGTCTGAAACAGATCTGCGCCTCGGCCCGCACAATCACCGACGTTGTCACCGACCAGGTCGGCAACTACAGCAGGGTTGCGCGGGTCGTCCTCGGGAATATTCGCCTCGATCTTGCCGACGAGGTCAGCTCCAATGTCGGCAGCCTTGGTATAAATGCCTCCGCCGATCTGGGCGAAGAGGGCTGCGAGGCTGGCGCCGAATCCAAATCCGACGAGGGGGTTTGGATTCTTGAACAGCAGGTAGAGCACCGACAGGACGACGAGACTGAATCCTGTGATGGAGAACCCCATGATGGAGCCGCCGTAAACCGCCGTGTGAAAGGCAGCATTCATGGAACGGGTTGCGTCATCTGCTGTTTTCACGTTCGCGCGCGTCGACGCGCTCATGCCCATGTAGGCTGTGATGAGCGATGTGAAGACACCGAGCACGAATGTGATTGCGATCCAGATGTCCAGCGTGAAGCCGAGGACTATTGCCACGACAGGCGTGACGAGCAGAATTGCCCGGAGCTGGCGAGAGAGGTACGCTCGTACCCCAATTGCTATGTAACTGCCGATTTCGCTCATTTTCGGCGATGAGATCCTGGCTGCCCTCAGCCTCAGGAAGAGATAGAGTGCGGCTCCAATGCAGGTGAGGCCAGCGACGACGGGAATAACAAGTAGTTTCATTTCGTGCCTCCAGAGTCTGGACCCGGAGGGAGGCAAATGCCACCCTCCTGCCAGCAAAACCAACAAGCAGTAATTATAGTGCCATGCGCGTTCTGTCAACCTGCAGTCCCTTCCTTGAGGCAGTATGGCAGTGAAGAGGCAGCAAGTGGTTCGTTTTACTGGAGCGACACCTCGTCCGAGTCCTCGTCGAATGCCAGCAGATTACCAAAACGTGCCCAGTTGATGAAGGTCGCGAAGGTGAATTCCGGGTTTTCGTTGGGCAACAGCTGTGCCAGTCGGTCCTGGACCTCATCGTCAAGCATCGTACCGTTGCGGGACGCCTGAACGTCCGCGTGGACCGTCTTGAAGATACTGAGCGTCAGGATCTGCTGTTTCCAGACAACCTTCTGGTCTTCAGTGTCCATGTCCGAGAAGCGGTGACCGAGAGGCGTCAGAACCGTTCGTTGTTTTGGCGTGTCGATGAAATCCAGCATCTCGGCAGCTTTGACGATGTTGATGAGGTCGCTGAATTCTTTGCCGAATTCGTGAGCCAGAACGAAGACATCGCCCTGACCGCCGTGAGAGTCCAGGTACTCGACGAAGCTGACGACGTCACCGGACGAGACAGGTGGAAGTGGTTCGAAGACGGGTCGCGAGGGAGTGGTCACCACTGCAGGAGTGATGTCGGGAAGTTCGTTGGTGGTGATGATGTCGTGGAGGTAGTCCACCATGGCTAAAAATTCTGGCGCACGATCGTCGCGTGGCCGTGTCAGTTTGT
>JBAQYC010000225.1:0-4075 GCA_049299835.1 Candidatus Cryosericum sp.
ACCGAAGCCATCAACATAGCGCTGTGGGGCTCGACGTGGGCTCAGGCCGTCGACAAGCCCGAGATTGTTACCAGCGAGATCGAATACCCTGCCACGCTCGGTGTATACAAGGCGTTGGAGAAGGAAGGCTACAAGACGCACTACATCAAGGTCGACGGAGAGGGGAGGTATGATCTCGAACAGCTTTCCTCGGTTCTGAACGATCACACGGCGATGGTGAGCCTGATGGGTGTCAACCACATGATCGGTACGATCGAACCTCTCGCTGAGGCAGGAGCAATCATTACTGAAGCCTCACAACGCGTTGGCCGGAGGATCCCGTATCATGTGGATTTCGCCAGCGCACTGCAGACACAGCGACTTGACGTCGATGCCGTGCATGCAGACCTGGTGAGCTTCTCCAGCAACAAGATCCATGGGCCCAAGGGTGTTGGAGCTCTGTATGTGCGAAAGGGTACGAAGGTGCGCCCCATCACCTTTGGATCCGAGTCGTACTCTCCGCTTGTTCCGGGCACACCCAACACGATGGGCATTGCGGGATTTGACAAGGCGGTCGAACTGCTGTACGCGACCTTCGACACGGATGTTGAACGCATGCGAAGCCTCACCGACCGGCTTGCAGCCGGTATTCGAGAGCGCATTCCATATGTCCTGCTCAATGGACCGGAAGGCGCAGGAAGGGCTGCATCACATCTATGCTACAGCTTTCTGTTCATCGAGGGCGAGGCGATCATGATGTTTCTCGACATGGACAAGATCGTGGTCGACACTGGTTCAGCCTGTGCGGCCGCGACGCTCAAACCGAACTACATTCTCATGGCGATCGGGCGCAATCACGAACAGGCGCATGGCTCGATTCGCTTCACGCTTTCTCGGTACAGCACCGAGGCCGATGTCGATACTGCTCTGGCAAAGCTGGTCCCGATCGTGGAACGCTTGCGCGCCCAGAGTACCATCAGGCCGCCTGTACAATAGGGAGGTTACAATGGCTATTAAGTACACTGCGAAAGTCATCGAACACTTCAAGAGCCCGCACAACATCGGCGTGATCGAGAACGCTGACGCCTGTGCTACAGAAGGGTCGCCGGCATGCGGTGATGAGATCACTGTCTACCTGAAGATCGACAAGGCAACCGACCGGATCGAAGATGTGAAATTCCAGTCCTACGGGTGTGCCTCCAACATAGCCACAGGTTCCATCATCACCGACCTGGCCAAGGGCAAGACGATCGACGAAGCCGAGGCGATCACCTGGAAACAGGCAGCCGACGAGCTGGGAGGTCTCCCCCCCGTCAAGATGCATTGCTCGGTTCTCGCTGTCGACGGGCTCCGGTCAGCCATTCGGAAATACAAGAAAGAAGTGAGGGGTATCGACTATGACTCCACTCTGGACGTCAAGACTGTGACCGAGGAGCTGAAGCATGTGTTGTGGCCGCCGGTCGGGGTCGACATCATTACGCTGAAGATGGTCAAGTATATCGGCATCGACCAGGGTGCCGTCAGGGTCGAGGTCAGTATCGGCTCTGATGACAAGTTCCTTGACCCGACGATTGATGAAATCGTCGAACACGTCAGCAAGATCCGAGGAGTCAAGTCGGTCAACGTCGAAAACGTCTGAACGGTCTATGCATCGCAGGGACTCAATCCACTTGGAGGGAACCATGATCGATTTTCGTTCTGATACGGTTACAAAGCCTACGCAGGCCATGCGCGATGCGATGGCGATGGCCGAGGTCGGCGATGACGTCTACCGCGAAGACCCTACTGTCATCAGGCTGGAAGACCTGGGTGCGAAAATGCTGGGCAAGGAGGCTGGTCTGTTCGTGTGTTCCGGCACGATGGGCAATCAGGTCGCCATCATGACTCACACGCAGCGCGGGGACGAGCTCATTACGGAAGCCGAGAGCCATATTTTTTACTATGAGGTCGGCGACATTGCGATGCTGTCGGGCGTTCAGGCTCGGCAGGTCCCAGGAAAGCGGGGTGTCATGGATCCTGATGACGTCAAGCACGCCATTCGTGATTCCAGCAATATTCATTTTCCACGGACATCGCTTATTGCCATCGAAAACACGCACAATCGAGGCGGGGGCAAGGTGTGGCCCATCGAGTACGTGCGCGAGATTTCGGCAACGGCGCGTGAACGCGGCATTGCCGTACACATGGATGGAGCGCGGATATTCAATGCCTCGATTGCCTCCGGCATCACCCCGGACGTGTGGGCATCCTACGCCGATTCTGTCATGTTCTGTCTTTCCAAAGGCTTGTGCGCACCCGTCGGATCGTTGCTCGTGGGGTCAAGAGACTATATTGAACGAGCTCGCAAGAACCGCAAGCGCCTGGGGGGTGGTCTTCGTCAGGTCGGCATTCTGGCGGCTGCAGGCATTTTGGCGCTCGAAACGATGGTGGACAGACTGGCAGAGGATCATGCCAACGCCAAATTGCTCGCAAGCCAGCTGGCTGGTATCGGGTATGGAACCGACCCGTCTGAGGCCGAAACCAACATGGCCATGGTCAACGTCAGCGCAAGTGGCAAAGATGCATCGGCGTTCGTAGATGCGGTCAGGGAGAAGGGTGTTCTGTGCAATGCTGTCACGCCGACGACGATTCGGCTTGTTACACACCACGATGTGACGACCGATCAGTGTCGTGAGACCGTTGAGGTTTTTGGATCATTGTTGCACGCATAGGTAACTACCCGCGTCAAGGAGGAAGCAATGCTGGAACCGAAGCACGTTGAGGGAGTTCACACCAGGCACACTGTCTTCTTGTATACATTGAGTACCTGTGGGTGGTGCCGCAAGACAAAGGCACTGCTGCAGGAACTGGGTGTCGCGTACGACTACGTCGATGTCGATGAACAAGAGGGCGGCAACAAGGAACTGGCCAGGCAGGAGGTCCTGAAATGGAACCCGGCATGTTCGTTTCCGACCATCGTCGTGGATGGTAAGGATTGCCTGGTGGGGTTCCAGGAAGACAAGCTTCGAGAGCTTGCGGCTGAATGAGCAAGATTGCGGACGAACACGTCACTGAGGTATGGCAGAGGCTGGTCCTCGAGGCGCAGGACGCAGGATATTCCGTCAATCCTGACGATGCGTTTGCCAGGGACCTGATCCGGGGTCTGCTGGAGAACGAGGCACGCTACGGATATCGCGCCTGCCCCTGTCGTCTGGCATCTGGAGTACGAGAGCGGGATATCGACCTCGTCTGTCCGTGTGACTATCGGGACGCCGATCTCGACGAATATGGTGCCTGCTTCTGTGCGCTGTATGTCTCTCCCGAGATCAGTCGCGGTGAGAAGGCCGCCACGTCTATTCCTGACCGTCGCCCGGTCGGCGGGCCGGCTGCAGCTGCCGAGGATATGGAACAAGTGCATGTGGCTGGGTTTGCGTTTCCGGTTTGGCGCTGCAAGGTTTGTGGGTACCTGTGCGCGAGGCCGCAGCCTCCACTGGTCTGTCCGGTCTGCAAGGCGGGCAAGGAGCGTTTCGAGCGCTTCATGTAGCCTGACGTTATCATCTTTGCCCAGAGCCGCTTTGCCTCCTTTTTGGGACGAGGCGGCTCGTATCTTTTCTGAAGGCCGAGTGCCTCGCTACCGCATACGGTGTCTGCATGGGCTACCGCATACGGTGTCTGCATGGGCTGCGCAGATCTGGCATGACCGCCGCTTCTTGTCCTGACTGACAATGGGGACAACACGTTCATGAGTACGACCGTCATTTGCTGTTGCCAAAAGGTCGTAGGGCGTGACACGCAACTATTGACAAAAGAAACACGTTCTGGTATAGTCTGAAATCGCGTCCTGAGGGCGTGTAACGACATTCGTGCATGTGGAGGTACGATAATGGCAAAGAATAGGATTCGCATCAACTGATGACAGGGGTGCTGTTGATTGGACAAGCTTCAGTCAGGAGTTTGCCACAGTAAACGCAGGACAGTCAATTCCTCAGTCACCGACTCTCACAGAGTCCGTCAGTAGTCTCTCCTGTCATACAGTCCGCTTTTCCCCACACTCATTCTGGAGGTAGCACTGTATGCATACATCTATTCAAGTAGAGAACCTTACTCGCGTCTTCAA
>JBAQYC010000226.1:0-4243 GCA_049299835.1 Candidatus Cryosericum sp.
CTTGAGATCAGCGGCGACATGGCTGCCACGGTGGGGACGACCGAAGTGCGCACCGTCCAGGGGCTGGCCCGTCCATAGAGAGATGCCACAGGAGTAATCGGACTCCATTGCTGCGATGCTGGATCTCGGTACGTGCGCTCCTTCGGGCGCGCAACGAGTGTGCCCCTCATGTTCCTAGGGGTGTAACCTTCAGAGTCTCCCGACCGTACATGAGACGAACACACCACATGTACGGATGTGGATCGAACCGGTAACGTAGTTCACGTATTCGTCCACAGGGAGGTATTGGATGAAGGGACTGGCCATTTTTCTGGTGGTTGCTCTCCTGCTCATAGGAGGACTGTACGCAACGGGTGCTTTCTCGGGTGCGACGTGGTGGAAGTCCGACTCCACCAATCAGCCGATTACCGGTGACATCATGACTGAAAGCAAGACCGTCGAAGCACAGGGTGTGCGCAGCGCTCTCGTCGAGCTCCGGATGGGAGCGGGGAAGGTGACCGTGCGGGGTGGGGCATCAGATCTCATGAACGCGACGTTCTCGTATAACGTCAGCGCCTGGAAGCCAATTGTCGACTACGTTGTGACAAATGATCAGGGAAGACTCCTGGTGCGCGAACCCAGCGGCACATACTCCTTCAGCGCCAAGTACCGGTATGACTGGGACATCCGGCTGAACAACTCCACCCCCATCGACATGGAAGTGAAGACAGGAGCCGGCAACGCAAACATTGACCTCAGCGACATGATGGTGCGCACACTGACCGTGGATGCCGGCGCATCCAGCGTGTCGATCAAGGGTTCTCCCACGGCAATGACTTCAATGGACGTGAAAACCGGCGTAGGGTCGGTAAACATCGACCTTACTGGTGACTGGATGAACAGTGCCACCGTGAACGTCAGCGGCGGAGTCGGCAGTATCAAGATCATCGTCCCGAGAAACGTCGGGGTCACGGTCGACGCCAAGCGCGGACTGGGTTCGGTCAGCGCATCCGGCTTCACAAAGGATGGGAACACTTACCGCAACTCGGTATACGGATCCAGCGCCAGCACGCTGAGCATCGACCTCAATGTCGGCGTAGGCTCAGTGACGATCACTCAGGAATAGCTGACTCCCTTCGGAAGGAACAAACAGGGACACAGGAAATATTCCGTGTGTCCTTGTTTTCTATCTACTCATGAGCACCGGGGTTGTGCCAGACACTCTCGTTGATGCGCCGAAATTCTTCCTCGTCAAACTTGACGACCTCGCGGTCGTACGTAACGATGCCATTGGTCTCTTGCTCGACGTCGGTCGTCTGGGTGTACACCGCGGCGCTCAGCCCCTTGTCGATGAGAAGCTTCAGCTGGTCCCCGACAAGAGAGCGATATGCCCTCAGCAGTCGAGTGCGGGACGTGAAGTGTCGATATCCAAAAACCTTATCGAACTGCCAGACATGATCCCTGACCAGCAGGTTGTAGCCGCCGTATTCGGACACAACGAAGCAGCGCCTGCGCGTTCTGCCGGGTAAACGCAGTCGCAGACTATATCGGTGAATGGAGGCCAGGTCCCCGCCACCCTGGTCAAACCAGCCGCTTGCATGGTCGACCAGCCGGGATGGATCCTGCCGTCCGACCTGGTCGGCAGTAACTCCGGCGCGCCACGTCACTCTCGCGTCCCAGCCGGCGTCGGCCCGCGGGTGTGTTGTCACGTATGCGTACACCCACGAGGGCGAGCAAGCCCAGCCACGTCTGGTTCCGGGCGTCGCCACCACTGGGCATGCCCTGCCAGACAATGACTCCCAGGCGGTCACAGTGATAGTACCAGCGCAGCGGCTTGACCTTCATGTGCTTGCGGATCATGTTGTAGCCCAGGCGGCGGGCGATTTCCACATCATGGCGGAGCGCCTCGTCGGTGGGTGCCGTGTACAGGCCGTCGGGCCAGTAGCCCTGGTCGAGAAGTCCATGCTGGAAGGACACTTCACCGTTCAGGGTCAGCCGCTGTCGCCCCTGCGGGTCACGCGCCATACCAAAGGAACGCGTGCCAAAATAAGACGTGACTTTGTCTCCGCCGGGAATTGCCACGTCCAGGTCATAGAGACGTGGGGGTCGTGGGGCGACCAAAGATGTGTCTCCGGTATCTTCAGAAAAACGGGCGTGCCAGAGAACCCCGCACTCTCCACAACCACCCGGTCCCCGTCACACACAGTGACATCAATGCGGGTCGGATCTTTGGTTACCACCAGCACCGATGCAGTCCCTGCCTCAACATCCGGTGTCGTAGTGACGGACTCGACGTGACATTCCGACATCGGCTCAAGCCAGACTGTCTGCCAGATACCCGACACAGCCGTGTACAGGATACCTCCAGGTTTCAGCGTCTGTTTGCCGCGCGCCTGCGATGACGTGTCGGTCGGGTCCTGGACCTGGACGACCAGTTCATTGGCTCCCTCTGTGAGTAACGTTGTCATGTCGGACGAGAACAGCAGGTAGCCACCACGATGCTCCCCCAACGGCTGTCCGTTCAGAGAAACGACGGCCAGCCAGTCGACAGCGCCAAAATGGAGAAGGACGTGTCGTCCAGCCCATCCCGCTGGCACTTCGAACGTCCGCTCATACCACAGTGTCTCCTGCGGCAGCAGAGCACGACCCACGCCGGACAACGATGACTCGATGGGAAACGGTACCAGGATCCGGCCTTGATATGCGACTGGAAGTTCGCCACGCGTGATTGCATAGGACCACTGCCCGTTCAGGTTCAGCCAGTCCGGGCGGAGCAGCTGCGGCCTGGGGTATTCCGGCAGTGGCGCACCCGGGTCGACCTCATGCGCCCAACGCGTCATGATCTGCCCGCCGGCTGGTTTCCACTGGTTCGTGTCCATCTATCCAGCTTGTGGTGTCCGGTGTCGCAGATTGAGAATGATGACAGGGATCATGGTAGGCAGCATGGCGCCGGCGGACACAGCGAACAATGACGGTCCCGGCAGGTACTGCCCGTTCCTCAACACGCCCAGCGTCTTGATGACGTGGTTGCCCACGAAGGGGCCGGTCATCATGGGCAGTGCCACGTAGAAGATCATCCGGACGCCCTGGAACCGACCAACCTGGTCGGGCGGCATACCCCGTCCTGAGAGAAGGCTCATAGACTCCCGCATATGTGGAAGTGACAGATAGAAGCTCGGCATCTATCGTTTCCACGAAGGCAGGACCCCACTCACTGCCGGTGACTCGGTGATCTTGTTATACTGAACCGTGTGTTTGCCGCAGATAAGGGATAAGTGTCACAGGGGGTCGAATGCTTTTCGATACGCTGGTAGTAATCGCACGCGTACTGAACCAAGCTGACGTTCACTGGGGTGTCGGTGCGTCCGTACTGCTGTACTACCACGGCCTGATCGACGCGCCGCACGATATCGACATCATGACCACCGAGGCAGACGCAGACATGGTTGCCTCGATCCTTGGCAGTCTGGGGGACGAAGCGTTCGGTGATCTCAGCAGAAGCCTGTACTCGACGAGCCGGTTCCTCGAATATGTGGTCGACGGGACAGATGTCGACGTCATGGCCGGATTAGCCATCAAGCACGAAGGTGGCGCCTACGTGTTTCCGTTCGACGACCGGTCTGTCACAATGAGGAAGAGTGTGGACGGCGTGACAATCCCGTTCACGTCACTGGAAGACTGGTATATTCTCTACCAGCTGATGCCGGGGCGGGAAGCCAAGGTGAAGCTGATCGAAGATCACCTGCTGAACAGCGGCAGTGCCAACCTGTCAGTGCTCGACCGGGCCCTTGCCCGTGAATTACCTCCTCACGTCCGTAGTAGAACCACACAGCTTGCGGCCTTCTGTCGCTCCTCCAACCTGTAGAAGACAGTTGCCAATATGAACACCCGTGGAGATATTGACCTAAACCAGCTGCCTGATCGTGTCGCAAACGTTGGACTGCTGCTCGACATCCTGCACGGCAGGAAGGGTCCGACCAGCGATGGGTGGTTCGTCCCTGAGCGCTGGAACTGCGCCGGGTACACCGGCGGAACGTCAGAACCTGGCCAACCAGGCGAACTGCGCGTCGACCCATACGACTTCTTTGCCTCCTGCATCGAGAGGGCCGTCCAGGAAGGAGGCGCTGGACAGGAGCCAGGACGACGCCTTACCGAGAGCGTCATCTATGGCTTGCTAATGCGCTCCTTCACCGCATGGCCGCATCATGACACCGGGGAAGTCTGCTCAGGAACATTCCTGAAAGCTATGGCACTGCTCCCTCTC
>JBAQYC010000227.1:0-3188 GCA_049299835.1 Candidatus Cryosericum sp.
ACGAGGTAGACCCCTGGTAGACTACCAGGTTGATAGGCTGGAGGTGTAAGCGCAGCAATGCGTTGAGCTGACCAGTACTAATAGGTCGGGGACGTAATTGGCTCGTACAGTTTTGAGGGTGCAGACAGCTGCATTTCCTTCTCGTTTTCATCTGAGACATGACTCTGGTGGTCATAGCGTCGGGGAAACACCCGTTCCCATTCCGAACACGGAATTTAAGCCCGACACGCCGATGGTACTAATGGGGAAGCCCGTTGGAAGAGTGGGTCGCTGCCAGGGTCATGTCTTTTTCCTTTTCCATCAGTCCCCCTTCATCGGGGGTTTTTGCATATCCGGGGACAGGCGTGCCAGTGTTCCTGGTACGAGCATGTCACAACAGCTATGGCTGTCCCCTGTTACACACTTTTATGTCCTTATAAGTGTTGCTATCTCCACTTTTATGTCCTTATAAGTGTTGCATCGGCACGCCATTTGTGTAGGATGAATCAAGAAGGTCAGATCGTGAGGGGTGACAACATGGACCGACATGCAATGAAGAAGCTGCAGGCGTGGAAGGGAGAGAGACACCGCAAACCTCTGATCATACGGGGGGCTCGACAGGTCGGCAAGACCTGGCTCATGAAGGAGTTCGGCAGAACATGTTTTCGGAACGTCGCCTACGTGAACTTTGACAACAACCCACGGATGCAGAATGTGTTTGAAGGCGGATACGATACCGCGCGTCTCATCTCTGCCTTACAGATCGAAACTGGCGTCAAGATCACTGCCGACGACACTCTCATCATTTTTGATGAGGTGCAGGAAGTGCCCAAAGCCCTTACCTCACTGAAATACTTCAATGAAAGCGCACCGGAGTACGCGATCGTTGCGGCAGGTTCTCTGTTGGGTGTCGCCTTGCATGAAGGGACCTCCTTCCCCGTGGGGAAAGCGGAATTCCTGGATCTGTACCCCCTGAATTTCCGGGAGTTTCTCAACGCCACGGGGCATGAGCAGCTCAATGAGCTGATTGGAAAGAGGAACGTTGCTCTGATCACCTCGTTCCGAGAAACTTACATAGATCTGTTGAAGCAATACTACTACATCGGTGGCATGCCCGAGGTGGTGACGACCTATCTGGAGACACAGGATTTCGAGGCGGTCCGGCGAATCCAGAAGAACCTGCTGACCTTCTATGATCAGGACTTCTCCAAACATGCCCCCGTGGAGGTCGTACCGCGGATGCGTATGATCTGGAACGCCGTGCCGACGCAGCTTGCCAAAGAGAACCGGAAGTTCGTCTATGGTCAGATCCGGGAAGGCTCACGCGCAAAAGACTTCGAGCTTGCGATCCAATGGCTGGAGGATTGTGGCCTCCTCACCAAGGTCTACCGTATTACCAAACCGGACGTTCCGCTGAATGCGTACATGGATGCCCGCTCCTTCAAGCTCTACGCCCTGGACGTCGGGTTACTGGGAGCCATGGGCAATCTCGACACAAGGACATTGATCGAAGGCAGCAGCATCTTCGAAGAGTTCAAGGGCTCGCTGACAGAACAGTATGTGCTGCAGCAACTGATCTCCGATCTTGGGTTGCGTGCCTTTTACCATACAACCGAGAATTCTACGGGAGAAGTCGATTTCCTGGTCCAGAGAGGACCAAACGTGATCCCTGTCGAGGTCAAGGCGGCCGAGAACCTGAAATCCAGGAGCCTGCGGGCGTATTGTGACAGGTACGCTCCGAGGTATGCAGTCCGGACTTCCCTGTCGAGCTTCCGAAAGGAATCATGGCTGGTGAATGTGCCGCTGTACGCGATCGCTTTGTTGGACTCCATCGAAGAGCTGTAGATGGAAGTGCGCGGCAACAACAGTACCATGGAGAAATGATATGCGGCTGCTCGCGTACTAGTGATCGCAGCCGTGTGCAAGGTGCGAGGGAGACGATGGACAGCACCTGCAGAAACGGAACCGTCCCGAAGTGTAACACTGTTACAGAAACGGAACCCCCCGAGCCTTTTTGTTTAAGACCCCCGAGCATGTTAGTCCAATACGAGGGGTGGTTCTGTCCCGACAACGTAACAGTCCTCAGCGGTTTTCGCCCGGTCTGCGGCTCTTGTATTTTGTGGCTCGTTGTCCAAACTATGTACAACCGGGGCTGGTATGTGCTATACTGACCGACGAGATTAGAAGGCACATGCAGCGTTTGGAGATATTGCACAGCTGCGATGGGTGCACAGAGGGGTGTCGAGAGGATGGATTGCTTGTGACAGGCTTGCTGAGCGCGATCCCTGAGGCCGTGTTTCTTGCTGTCTGTTTTATCGCCGGCACCTTCATGGGGAGTTTCGTCGGAGTGTTGACGTATCGCATTCCACGTGATGAACAGTGGGTCAAGGGGCATTCAGTCTGCCCTTCCTGTGGCCATCAGCTGGCTGTACTCGATCTCGTGCCGGTCTGGAGCTATCTCTTTCTGCACGGGCGGTGCAGGTACTGCCATGCACGCATCGGCGTGCGGTATCTCTGGACCGAGGTGGCTACGGGCCTGCTGTTCGTCGGCCTGGGGTGGGGCCTGGGGTGGAGTGTCGATGCTCTCAAGTTTGCTATCATGACGGTTCTTGCGCTGGCAGTCGGCATCATTGATTTCGAGACCGGTCTCGTTCCTGACGCTGTTGTCCTGCCTGGAACCGCTATCGGGCTTGCCTTCGGCGCGCTTGCAGGATGGCAGGGATTGCTGGGGGCCGCAGGTGGAGCTGTGATCGGTGCGGGTCTGTTTGCCCTGATCATCCTGTTCTCCAGAGGCGGCATGGGCTGGGGCGATGCCACGCTGGGGCTCATGCTTGGTGCATTTCTCGGGTGGCGGCTGGCCGTGGTCTTTCTGATGCTGGCGTTCGTCATCGGAGCGACTGTCGGAATCGTTCTCATGGTGTTCTTCAAGAAGAAAGGAAAGGACTCGATGCCCTTCGGTCCAGCTATGGCCGTGGGAGCATACGTCGCAGCTGTTGCGGGGAACGACCTGATCACCTGGTATTTGTCAACCCTGTTTCACAGGTAGAATTCTGACGGTCGAGCGAATAAGGAGGCATCCTGTGTTTGGGCTAGGGAACAAGGCAACACCGATCATCGGAGTAGATATCGGATCGAGTACCATCAAAGTCGCTCAGTTCAAGCGAGACAAGAATGGCCTGAGCCTCGTCAACTTCGGCGTTGTTCCGACC
>JBAQYC010000228.1:0-3079 GCA_049299835.1 Candidatus Cryosericum sp.
GCACTGGCTATCCCATCAGTCAAGGATCCGACTTCGGTTTCTCCTGACGCTCCCTTTGGCCACGATATCGCGCGCGCACTCCGTTACGTTCTTGACGTCACAAATTGGATGGGCTTTCCCAGTGAGAATGTCGAGGGCGTCGTCGGCAGGGCTCGCTACGGAAACGCGGCAGGCACCGAGTATGCTGTTCTCTCTCATCTCGACGTCGTTCCTGCAGGAGGCGGATGGACTCTGCCCCCCTTTGCGGCGACCATCCGGGACGGACGCCTTTATGGCCGTGGAGCCGTCGACGACAAGGGTCCGGCCATCGCGTCACTCTTCGCGCTTGCTGCTGCGCGCGGCGCACTCTCCGAATCCGGGATGAAACCAAAGAATGCAATCCTTCTCATGTTTGGCACCGACGAGGAATGCAACTGGGAAGACATGGATACTTACCGAAGTCGGCACTCGCTGCCGTCATCGGGGTTCAGCCCCGACGGCGACTTTCCTATCGTCAACAGCGAGAAAGGCATCCTGGCAATTCGCCTGTCCAGCACCCAGGATCCCAACGGCATGCTCCAGTCCGCGACAGGCGGCAACCGGACAAATACGGTGCCGGCACACGCGGAGGCAGTCATCGCCAGAACTACTCATGGTATGGATGCAATGGTCAACGTCGTCCATGGATGCGACGAACAAGACAAGTTCACCGTCAAGATGACGGCCGAGGGAGACCAGATCCGTATATCGGTGGACGGCAAGCCGGCGCACGCGTCGACACCCGGAAAGGGACACAACGCCATCGGAAAACTCCTTCTGGTCCTGGATGCCGCCGACGTACTGGAAGGCCTTCCCATGCTGCAATTCCTCGCGCGGACGGTCGGGACGGACTGGACGGGTCATGGACTGGGGGCGGAACTCCACGATGACGTGTCTGGAAGTTTGACGCTGAATCTGGGAGTCCTCAAATGGGAAGGAGGCAACGGCTCACTGGATGTCGACATCCGTTATCCCGTCACGTCGTCGAAGACCAGTGTATTGGCGGTCCTTGGGCCATCCATCACGACCATGGCGTCAGGCCTTACCATTCTGGATGACACGCCTCCACATTATGTGGATCCCTCGTCCCCTCTCATCGCGACGCTCGGAAAGGCGTACCATGAGCACACACATGGTACGCCACGCTGTATCAGCATTGGAGGAGGCACATATGCTCGTCTCATCCCGGGAGCCGTGTCATTCGGTCCGGAATTCCCCGGGCATCCTGCGACCGAACACGGGCCGGACGAGTACATCGAACTCGACGACCTTCTTGTCGCCACCCGAATCTACGCATCCGCCATGGTCGATCTGCTTATGGACGGAAATCGGGAAGATGGACACTGATGCAGTCAGGACCGGTCTGAGCGATATCAGGGTTGTTTGCGAACCAGCGTACCGTGATATACTTTGGCCAGATAGACATCCTGTACCAAGGAGCACTATGAAAACTGAGCCCTCCAGGAAACACGTATTGACCCCGGCGGAGCGCAAGCGCAAGAGTCGGCGCATTAATCTCATCCTCATGCTCATGGCGGTCGGATGGGGAGTGATCATGGCGAGCATGGGCGAACATGTCTTCATCCGCTGGTTTGCTGCGGTCATCCTGTTCATCGTCGGACTGACGGGCTACTTCGGCATCGGAACGGAACGCACTCGAAAGTCAAAACAGTAGGAAACAGCACTCAGGAGGACCGTGTCATGAGAGTACTGATCGTTGGAGGCAATGCGGGCGGGGCAAGCGTTGCAACGCGTCTCCGTCGACTGAGACCTGATGCAGAGGTCGTCGTGTTCGAGCGCGGCCAGTACGTTTCCTATGCGAACTGTGGCCTATTGTATTACCTTGAGGGGACCATTGCAGAGCGGTCTGCACTGTTTGTCGAGACAGCTGATTCCCTGCGTTCCAGGCATGGCATCGATGTCCGTCTCCAGAGCGACGTCATCGGTATCGATCCCTCCACCCGCACGATCACCGTCCACAGCACTACTACGGATGCTCGGACCACCGAGCATTACGACAAACTTGTACTATCCATGGGCGCGGAACCCGTGTTGCCACAGATCCCAGGTATCGATGCAGCGAACGTCATCCCGATGTGGTCGATCCCACATATGGACAGAATCGCAGCATTCGTGAAGGGTGGGGCACGTTCGGCTGTTATCCTCGGCGGTGGTTACGTCGGCTGCGTATTGGCTGAAGCCCTGCACGAGCGTGGGCTCAGTGTCACGATCGTCGAGGCTGCTGCCCAAACCATCACCTTTGTCGATCCGGACATTGCGCTTTACGCTCAGCAAGAACTGGAAAAACACGGCATCGCCGTTCGCCTGGAACAGCATGCTGAGCGCCTCATGGCGCGCGCTGGTGGCGGACAGACAGTCATCCTGTCCGGCGGCGACCACATCGACACAGATTTCGTCGTCGTAGCCATTGGCGTCAAACCACTTTCGCGTATCGCACTGGACGCAGGCCTTGCGATCGGTGATTCCGGAGGCATAGCGGTTTCGCCAAGCCTGCGGACATCAGATCCGGATATCTATGCGGTCGGCGACGTAATCGAAGTCACTCATACGGTCTCGGGGGCGGCAGCAGCGATTCCACTCGCCGGTCCCGCTCATCAGCAGGCTCGCATAGCGGCTACGAATATTGCTGGTGTGAGCGGTGGATGGGGTGAGCAGTATCCTGGCACGCAGGGCAGCTCAATTCTGAAGCTTTTCGGCCTGTCCTGCGGCTCGACGGGCGCTACATCGGCTCAATTGAGGCGCAGGAACCTCCCGTTTAGCTCCATTCTTATCCATCCACTCAACCATGCGGGCTACTATCCGGGGTCCTCCCCGATCCATCTGAAACTCCTGTACAGTTCGGATGGCCGCGTGCTGGGAGCACAGGCTGCGGGGTATGAAGGAGTCGACAAGCGCATTGACGTCATTGCGACTGCGATCTACTTTGGCGCCAGTGTAGGTGACCTGGACAATCTGCAGCTTGCCTACTCTCCGCCGTTCAGTTCGGCGCGTGATCCGGTCAACGTAGCCGGATCTGTAGCCGAATCTCACCTGACCTCCG
>JBAQYC010000229.1:0-9729 GCA_049299835.1 Candidatus Cryosericum sp.
AGGCGACAACGTCGTAATGACCGTCACCCTCATGACGCACATCGCCATGGAGGAAGGCCTCCGCTTCGCCATCCGCGAGGGTGGTCACACGGTCGGCGCCGGCGTCGTCACCAAGATTCTGGAGTAGTCGGGCAGTCATTCATCTAAGGAGTTACTATGGCGAAGCAAAAGGTTCGTATAAGGTTAAGAGCGTATGATCATAGAACGCTCGACATTTGGGCGGGGAAGATCGTTGAGATCATCCAGCAGGCAGGGGCTCGGGTTTCAGGGCCTATTCCGCTTCCGACCGAGAAGAGCATATTCACGGTGCTCAGGTCGCCACACGTCGACAAGAAGTCGCGTGAGCAATTTGAGATGCGCATTCATAAGAGGCTGATCGAGATATCGAATCCTACTCCTGAGGTAACCAAGGCGCTCATGGGCCTTGACCTTCCACAGGGCGTGGATATCGAGATCAAGCTGTAGGCTGGTGATTGAGATGAGCAAGGGGATAATTGGCAAGAAGGTCGGTATGACCAGTGTATTTCATGAGGACAAGTTCGTTCCTGCTACGGTCATTCTGGCTGGCCCGTGTTTCGTCGTTGACGTGCTCACCAAGGAGCGCAATGGCTACGAAGGCGTGAAGCTGGGTTATGGAGAGGGACGTGCCTCGCTGATCAACAAGCCGGAGACCGGCGTTTGCAAGAAAGCTGGAGTGCCTGCATTGAGGCATCTCAAGGAGTTCCGTGGCATGGAAGGAACAGTTGGCCAGAAGGTAGACGTCAGTGTACTTGACGGGCTCAAGGTTCTTACCATTACTGCAGTCTCCAAAGGCAAGGGCTATCAGGGCCCCGTCAAGCGTTGGCATTTTGCAGGCTGGTTCAAGAGCCACGGGTCGAAGGGACTTCGTCGCGTGGGCGCTATCGGGTGCCGCCTGACTCCTGGCCGCGTTTTCAAGAACCACAAGATGGCCGGTCACATGGGCTGCCGCGTGACGACTGTCACAGGAATCAAGGTAATCGCAGTTGACGTTGAGAAAAACCTGCTCGTGGTCAAGGGCAGTATTCCTGGCGGAGACAATGCGCTCCTGACGATCAAGGCTTGAGAGGTAGAGACATGAGCACTGTGAAGATGATTGATGTCACTGGCGCCGATGCCGGTGAAGTTGAACTCGCCGAGGGACTCTTTGGCTGCAGCATCAGTGAGACGGCCATGTACATGGGCGTCAAGAAGTTTCTGGCTGGACTGCGCCGCGGAACAGCAAACACCAAGGGTCGTAGCGAGATCAACAAGACAAAGAAGAAGGTCTGGAAACAGAAGGGTACCGGCCATGCGCGTCAGGGCAACAAGCGCGCGCCGCAGTGGAAGGGTGGAGGTGTTGTCTTTGGTCCTAAAGCCAGAGATTTCACACTTGACCTGAACAAGTCGACCAGACGCAGTGCCATTCTTAGTTCGCTGACTCAGCGGGCTGGCGAGAACGCGATTGTGGTCTTGCGTGGACTCAAGCTTGAGCAGCCCAAGACGAAAGCACTCTTGACGGCGCTGAAGGCCGCGGGTATTCCTGAGAATGCATTGCTTGTCTTTGCTGAGGAGAATGGTGAAGTGGTTCTTTCCGGCCTCAACCTGCCTCGGCTTGGCCTGCTTCACTTCTCGGAGTTGAACGCGTACGATGTACTCCTGCATTCCACGGTTGTTTTCACTGAAGAAGCCCTGAAGGGCGCCGAGGAGGTGTACGCATGAGCAAAGAGATCCTGTTGTACCCTATCGTAACCGAGAAGAGCATGAGCGGGACCGACGAGGGCAGATATCAGTTCATCGTCGTCAAGAACTCCACGAAGATGGAGATCAAGGATGCTGTCGAGAAGATGTTCAAGGTGAAAGTTGCTTGGGTCAACGTCCTGAGGACTCATGGCAAGAAGAGGATGCGGAAGGCTTCGATTGGCATAACGCCTTCGAAGAAGAAGGCCGTAGTCGCTCTGATGCCCGGGTTCAAGATTGACGTCATCACTAATGTTTAAGAGGGTGTCCCATGAGTATTGTGAGAACATATAAGCCAACGTCTCCGGGGATCCGTTCCAGGAAGACGCTTATTCACACCGAGGTTACCCGGGACACTCCTGAGAAGTCCCTGACCTTTGGCTTGCGCAAGCAGGCTGGGCGAAATAACACCGGCAAGATCATGGTTCGTCACCAGGGCGGTGGCACCCGCCAGCTCTACCGCGTTATTGACTTCGCGCGCGATGTGGACAACGTTCCAGGCAGAGTAGCAGAGATCGAGTACGATCCGAACCGTTCCGCCTTGATTGCTCTTGTGCACTATGCCAACGGTAAGAAGGCGTATATCCTTCTGCCCGAGGGCCTGAAAGTCGGCGAGACCATCATGTCCGGCGACAACGTCGAGATTCGGCCAGGCAACAACACCAAGCTTGCCAAAATGCCGTTGGGAACGACCATCCACAACATTGAGCTTTTCCCCGGGAAGTCTGCTCATGTTGCGCGTGCCGCTGGTGCCTCAGCTCAGCTTCTGGCAAAGGAAGCAGGATGGGCACAGGTTCGCATGCCATCAGGCGAGATCCGCAAGTTCTCTCTGGACTGCAGGGCGACCATTGGACAGGTCGGCAATCTCGATCACAACAAGGAAGTTCTGGGCAAGGCCGGCAATTCGCGCCACCACGGTATTCGTCCGAGTGTACGTGGTGTCGCCATGAACCCCGTTGACCACCCGCATGGTGGTGGTGAAGGCAAGTCTCCTGTCGGACACGCTGGACCTCTGACTCCTTGGGGCAAGCCGACTCTCGGCTACAAAACCCGCAAGAAGAAGAACCAGTCCGACAAGTATATTTTGAAGCGTATAAACTAGGAGAACGCCGATGAGTGATACGAAGACCAACAAGGGCTTTGTCGAGGAACGCCTGCTCGGCAGGATCCTGGAAATGAACCGAAAAGGCGAGAAGAAGCTCGTCAAGACATGGAGCCGCCGTTCTTTCGTGGTCGAGGAGATGGTGGGGCATACGATTGCCATCCATAATGGCAAGACCCATGTTCCCGTCTATATCTCGAAGGCCATGGTTGGGCACAGGCTTGGTGAGTTCGCTCTCACCCGCAACTTCCATGGTCACACTGTTCCAACAGCGCGCACGAGCGCATTGAGGTAGGTGCAATATGGAAGCATTTGCGAAACTTGAGCACGTTCGGCTTTCTCCTTTCAAGACACGCCTGGTGGCTGACCTTGTCAGAGGGAAGAATATTGATCAGGCGGTTGCCATTCTCGACTCGCTGCCCAATCGGCCTGCCGTTACCATCAAGAAGGTTATGCTGTCTGCCGCTGCTAATGCCGAGAACAATTTCAAGATGAACCGTGACACGCTGTATGTGTCCAAGATTCTCATCGACGGGCAGGGTGGAGTCAAGAGAGTCTCCCCGAGAGGCATGGGTCGGGCGGATATTATTCGCAAGCCCCTCTCCCGGATCTATATCTGCGTAGCTGAGAAAGAGGAGGCTTAGGTGGGCCAGAAAGTACATCCGTATGGATTCAGGCTTGGAATTACCCAAGACTGGGAATCCAAGTGGTTTGCATCGAAGAAAAATTATAGCGAACTCGTTCTGGAGGATTACCATATTCGCCAGGAGATCGGCAAAATCGAGCGCGACTTTGCCATCTCGGAGATCGAGATTCTCAGGAAGGGTTTCAATGTCACTGTGCGGTTGCACAGTGCACGTCCTGGTGCCCTTATCGGCCGGAACAAGGCCGAACTCGAGAAGATCGAGGCGAACCTCAAGAAGACACTGACGAACAAGCAGGAAATCCTGCACGTCGATGTCAAGGAGATTAAGCATCCCGATCTCGACGCCAAGATACTGGCGCAGAGCATAGTTGCCGATATCGAAAAGCGCGTTTCTTACAAGCGCGCTATGAAGCAGGTCATCAAGCGTGCAATGAGAGCTCGCGCAGGTGGTATCAAGGTTCAGTGCAGCGGCCGTCTTGGCGGAGCCGAGATCGCCCGCACCGAGTGGTATCGTGAAGGACGCGTGCCGCTTCAGACCTTGAAAGCTGACGTAACCTACTCCTATGAGCCGGCTCTCATCAAGTTCGGCCGTATTGGGGTCAAGGTGTGGCTCTACAAGGGAGATGCACCCAAGAGGGTCTTCTTCAGTGAGGACGTAGACTGAGCAAGGAGAGGTCATCATGCTATTACCTGTGAGAACCAAGTTCAGAAAGATGCACCGTGGAAGGATGCGCGGCATGGCCACTCGTGGAGCCGAACTGTCATTCGGCGAATTCGGGCTGCAGGCCATGGAGTGCTCCCTGGTGACGGACCGTCAGATCGAGGCAGCTCGTCTGTCTCTGGTTTCGGCCGTTCACAAGAAGGGAAAGATGTGGATTCGTATCTTCCCCGATAAGCCTATTACGAAGAAACCGGCGGAAACCCGTATGGGTTCAGGCAAAGGCGACGTTGATCATTGGGCCGCCGTCGTCAAGCCCGGAAGAATCCTCTTCGAAATGTCCGGTATCAGCGAAGAAGAGGCTCGCCGAGTCACTAGACTGGCTTCCTTCAAGTTGCCCATCAGGACACGCTTCTTATCAAGGGGGAGCTAATGAGGATCAACAAAGTTAGGGACATGTCGGACGCTGAACTCAAAGTGAACATGGAGAACCTTCGTCGAGAGCTGTTCAACTTGAGGTTTCAGCTTGCGACGCGCCAACTCAAGAACACGGCTCGCGTGAAGGAAGTTCGTCATGACATCGCCAAAATACTGACGGTCGAGCATGAGCGCACGATGGGCCTCGCGTCGAAGAAGCAGGAGGTCAAGTAATGGCTGGAGAGATCGTTGAGAAGGGAATAGTGCTTAAGGCACAGGATGGGCGTGTTGTCGTCGGGGTCAAGCGCATGGTCAGAGGCAGCTTTGGTCGCATCACCGTGCGTACAACCAAGTTGTATGCCGATGACAGCAAGCGTATTTCCTCTGTTGGCGACACGGTTGTGGTCAGGTTCGCGCGCCCGATTTCCAGTTCCAAGCGCTGGAGGCTCATAGAGGTTGTGACCAAGGTGGGAACGGCTGTCGAGGGGGCGCAAAATGCTTAGACCTTACAGTCACATGATCGTTGCCGACAACTCTGGTGCAAAAGAGGTCAGAATCATCACGGTCCTCACAAACAACAAGCATCAGGTCGGGCACGTCGGTGACAAGTGCGTCGTTACCGTCAAGAAGGCCGCTCCAAATGCAGCAGTCGTCAAGGGTGCGGTCGTCAAGTGTGTTATCGTGCGGACGAAGAGGGAAGTTCGTCGGGCTGATGGCAGTCTGGTACGTTTCGATCAGAATGCTGCCGTTCTTATTGACGACGATGGCAACCCAAAGGGGACGCGTATTTTTGGACCAGTCTGCCGGGAGCTGCGTGACAAGGGCTATCTCAAGATTACCTCGCTCGCACCGGAAGTTGTGTAGGAGTTGACCATGAAGGGTACTATAAAATTCTTGAATGTCAGGAAAGGCGATATAGTCGTCGTTGTCTCAGGCAAGGACAAGGGCAACAAGGGAAAGGTCATCGGGACGATCCCGACTGCCGGCAAGGTTCTGGTTGAAGGCATCAACATGGTTTCCAAGAGCCTTCGCCCCACCCAGGCGATGCCGCAGGGAAAGATTGCAAAGCGTGAAGCCCCGATTCTTGCCAGCAAAGTCATGCTTATCTGCCCAAGCTGCCACCAGCCGACCAGGGTCGCGCATCGCCTTGTCGAGGGCGACAAGTCCGTTCGCTCGTGCAGAGTCTGCAACGAGACGATCGATAAGGTGTAAGGAGGCGCGCTATGGCAGCCAAGGAAACGACGAAGAAACCAGCAACTGCAGCAGTCCCTGCCAAGAAGGAGAAGGCGCCGGCCAAGACCAAGGTTCTGGCGAAGCGTGAGCTGAAGAGCTTCTCAGACACTTACAGGGCGAAGTACGAGGATGAGGTTCGCAAGAGCCTTCAGAAGCGTTTCGGTTACACCAACGTCATGCGCATTCCGCGCATTGCGAAAATTACCATCAACCGTGGTATTGGTGAGGCGACCGAGAATCCCAAGGTTATCGACAGCAGTGTCGAGGAGATCGGGTTGATTTCCGGGCAGAAGCCCATCGTCACCTTGGCAAAGAAGTCTATCGCGACGTTTAAGATTCGGAAGAACGCCCCTGTGGGTGTCGCCGTCACGCTGAGAGGCGTTCGGATGTATGCCTTCCTGGAGAAGCTCGTTACGGTAGTTTTTGAACGTATCAGAGACTTCAAGGGACTCTCTCCCAAGTCTTTCGACGGTCGCGGCAACTATACCTTCGCACTCAAGGAACAGCTCGTGTTCCCTGAGATCTCTTACGACAAGGTGGACAAGGCCCGTGGAATGAGCATCACGGTTACCACGACTGCACAGACCGACGAAGAGTGCAAGGCCTTGCTTGAAGCGTTCGGCGTGCCGTTCAGGCAGAGATAGGGTGTAAGGAGACACTATGGCAAGAAAAGCTATGATCAACAAGGCTCTTCGTAAGCCCAAGTTCTCGACCAGGGCCCACAACAGGTGCAAGATCTGTGGGCGGTCCCGCGGGTACTATCGGGAGTTCGGCCTCTGCAGGCTCTGCTTCCGCAAGATGGCACTCGAAGGGAAGCTTCCGGGCGTCAAGAAGGCTAGCTGGTAGAGGAGGAGATATGTCCAGAGTTGACGCACTTTCGGATTTCTTGACCAGGGTAAGAAATGCAAATCTGGTCTACCATGACTCTGCCATTGCCCCGTATTCGGAGATGAACAGCGCACTCGCGCTGATTCTCAAGAAACAGGGCTATGTGGGTGGTGTGTCGGAGATCATTCGCGACAACCGCAAGTACCTGAAGCTTGATCTCAAGTACACAAAGACTCGTGGTCGTTACATTACCGGCCTGAAGCGTATCAGTCTTCCAGGTCGCCGCATCTACGTGAAGAAGGATGCAGTGCCGCGCGTTCTCATGGGCGCCGGCATGGCAATCATCTCCACCCCGCAGGGGTTGATGACCGACGTGCAGGCTCGCAAGGAAGGGCTTGGCGGCGAGGTCATCTGCTTCGTCTGGTAAGGGGGGACAGAATGTCGAGAATAGGTAAGAAACTCACTACGATTCCGGCTGGCGTCACCGTGACGCAGGCAGATCGCCTGTTGACAGTCACGGGACCTCGCGGTTCGCTGACACTCGGGGTTCCCGAACACATTGACTATACTGTCGAGGGAGATCAGGTCCGGTTTGTCCTTGATCCAGCTTTTCAGGAAACGCTCAACGTGATGCACGGCACCACGTCGGCACGTTTCTCGGGCATTGTAACAGGAGTCACCGAGGGATTCGTCAAGCGTCTGGAGATCGTTGGCGTTGGCTACAGGGCTGCCGTCGACGCAGGCACCCTGACCCTGTTTGTTGGGTACTCACATCCCGTGCCCATGAAGATTCCTGAGGGCATCAAAGTCGAAGTGACCGACAACGTCAAGATCGCGATGACTGGTGCCGATGCCGTGGGACTGGGGCAGTTCGCACAAAATGTTCGCAAGGTGCGTGTGCCTGACCACTACAAGGGAAAGGGCATCCGGTATGCTGGCGAAAAAGTCAGGATCAAGGCTGGTAAGAAGGCCTTGTCCGGGGCGTAGGGGGAACAATGATTAGTAGACACGATAGAGAAGAAGCTCGCGAGAGACGGCATGACCGGATTCGCAAAAAGCTGTCAGGAACCGCAGAACGGCCAAGACTTGCAGTCTTTGTCAGCTTGAAGCATGTGTATGCTCAGCTTATTGACGACGACAAGGGCATAACCCTTGCTGCCGCATCGAACCTTAAGCGCAAGGCGGATGGCCAGGCAGTAGCGGCCAACAATACGGCCGCTTGCCAGCTCGTTGGCACGGAGATAGCCGATAAGGCGATCCAGATGGGTATCAAGACTGTGGCCTTCGACCGGGGTGGGCATTCCTACCATGGTCGCATAAAGGCGCTTGCCGAAGCCGCGCGCGCTGCGGGACTGGAATTCTAGGAGGAAGCTGTGGCAAGACGTTCGTTCGAACCCAAAGAATACGAAGAATCGGTCATCAGTATCGACCGCGTCACAAAGGTCGTTAAAGGCGGTAAGAAAATGAAGTTCAGGGTTCTTGTCGTAGTCGGGAACAGGAAGGGCAAGGTCGGCATTGGTATTGGTAAGGCTATCGAAATCCCGTTGGCCATTACGAAGGGAATCACGGCTGCCAAGCGCAATCTTGTTACCTTCACGCTTAAGGGAACAACGTTGCCGTTCTCGACGAAGACTCGTACCGGGGCAGGGTGGGTATATCTTCAGCCCGCCGTCACTGGTACTGGTATCGTCGCAGGCGGCGTCGTTCGTCAGATCATGGAAAAGGTCGGAGTTCAAGATGTCCTCACGAAGTCGCTTGGCAGCTCGAATTCCATTTCTCTTGCTGCGGCTACGATCGATGGATTGCGCGACATCGAACAGATGACCTTGATGCGTAATCTGCGCAGGCAGGACCGTATCAATGCTGAGCCGCGTGCTACGGAGGCTCGTCAATGAAGCTCAACGAGATGGTCCGGCCGGAAGGCTTTATTGATAGCCCGAAGGTCATTGGTCGTGGAGCCGGAAGTGGTAAGGGCAAACAATGCGGCTATGGCCGCAAGGGTGCCAAGGCTCGTTCTGGACGCAGCAAGCGCGTTGGATTCGAAGGCGGGCAGACTCCACTGTATCGGCGACTTCCGAAGAAGCATGGATTCACACCTCACGTCCGGACAGTGTATGTTGCCGTTAATATCGGCGCACTCGAGGGATACGAAGGTGAAATGCCCCTTGACCTGAATGCGCTCTACAACGCCCCCGTAAAGCTCCTTGGAGACGGTGAACTGACCACAAAGGTTCAAGTGCGGGCGTCGGGCTTCTCGGCTTCTGCTCGTGAGAAGATCGAGAAGGCTGGCGGCACCTGCGAGGTCGTCTGATGTTTGAGACTCTGAGGAGAGCTTTCAGGCTTCCAGAACTGCGCAACAGGATTCTGTTCACGCTCATGATGTTTGTTGTTATCAGGCTGGGGACATATATCCCCGTGCCTGGTATCGATCGTGCAGCGGTGGCACAGCTGGTTGGCAAAGGGGGTTTTCTAGGTCTCCTTGATTTGTTTTCGGGTGGCGGCATTGCAAACTTTGCCATCTTTTCGCTAAGCGTTCTTCCATACATCAATGCTTCTATCATCATCGAACTTCTTGGTTCGGTCATCCCGGCGCTCGAGGAGCTCCGCAAGGAAGGTGGCAAGGAAGGCCAGCGGAAGATTGCGAAGTACACTCGGTATCTCACTCTTGGTTTGGCAGTCATCGAGTCATTCGGCATTCTGGCCATTTTTGGGAGTTATCTTTCAAGCACGGGTCTCTTTGTGAAACTCCTGATCGTTCTAAGTCTCACGGCAGGCGCTTACATCGTACTGTGGCTTGGTGAAGTCATGACCGAGCGGGGTATTGGTAACGGCGTTTCTCTTATCATCTTCTCGGGTATCGTGAGCCGTGTTCCGGTTGGCGTGGCACAGGCCTTCAGGTTGACCCAGGCTCACTCCTTGAGCGTTATCGGTCTCATCGGGGGCATCCTCGGTGCAATCGTGCTCCTCTTTCTGGTCCTGTTCGCATACGAGGGGGAACGCAAGGTCCCGGTGCAGTACGCAAAACGAATCGTCGGCCGCAAGGTCTATGGTGGTCAGTCCACGTATATCCCTCTGAAACTTGTGCAGGCAGGCGTGCTTCCGATCATC
>JBAQYC010000230.1:0-2568 GCA_049299835.1 Candidatus Cryosericum sp.
CCCTACTACCTTCGAGCGGATTTCTTCCTTGGTCATCGAATTCCTCCTGAGAAAAGAGTATGCAAGCGCTTCAGAGAGACAACCCTCCATCAACCGCAAGCACTTGGCCAGTAATGTACGATGCGTCCTCACTTGCTAGGAACGCCACAGCTTTGGCAATGTCGCCGGGAGTCCCGGCCCGCCGGAGCGGAATACTGGCAAGATACGAGGATGCGACCTCATTGTCAAGCGAGCTCGTCATATCCGTCTCCACAAATCCAGGCGCAACCACATTGACGGTGACTCCCCGCGACCCGAGTTCCTTCGCCGCCGTCTTCGCAAGTGCAATGACCCCTGCCTTGCTCGCCGCGTAATTGGCTTGCCCAGCGTTCCCTCCCAGACCGACTACCGACGAGATCAGCACGATTCGCCCGGATTTTTGACGCATCATTCGCCGGGCAGCTGCCCGCGTGACGTAGAATGCGCCAGTGAGATTCGTCCGCAACACATCGTCCCATTTGTCGTCGGTCATCCGGACAAGCAAGGCGTCTCTCGTAATGCCGGCATTACTGACCAGGACATCCAGTGAACCTGTCAGGCCAATACTCCGCTCGACCAGACTGTCGGCTTGCACGGTCTCACCCACGTCTGCCTGGACTGCTTCACAGACCCGGCCCATCGCAGTGATCGCAGACACTACTTCTTGTGCTGCCTCACGGTTCTGGCGATAATCAATGACGACGTTGGCTCCTCGCTCGGCCAGCTCAAGAGCGATGCCTCGGCCAATGCCTCGCGACCCGCCTGTGACCAGGGCCGTCTTGCCTTCCAGCGTCATTGCCACCTCTCTTCCTCCACAGCTCTGATGTTTCCTCCAGGCAAGGCCTTTCGCCCGAGGGCAGTCAACACGCTCTTTGGTCCGACCTCCAGGTACTCCGTCGCTCCCATTCTCCGGAGAGTCTCCATCGTACGCACCCACTGCACTGGACTCCTGAACTGCGAAACAAGGGCCACCCTGATTGCTTCGGGGTCATCTTCCGTTACTGCTGCCACATTGTTCACAACGGAGAAGCGGGGCCGGGAAAACTCCACATCACGCAGGACCGCCCCAAACTCGTCGGCACCATGAGCCATAATAGAAGAATGGAAAGGGGCACCAACGCGAAGCTTGATCGCTCTTCCTCTGCCGAGCGCTTTCACAGCCACTATGACGCTCTCCACGGCAGCCGCCTCGCCGGACACCACCGTCTGGTCGAAAGCATTGTAGTTGGCGACTTCAACGATTCCGGCGCGATGCCCTTCGGCAAGAACATGTTCAAGATCATTCTCATCCAATCCTACGATGGCGGCCATCGTGCCGGGTGAACCAGATACGGCCCGTGCCATGATCTCGCCACGCCGTCGCACGAGTCGAATGCCATCTTCAAACGTAAAGACGCCGGCACAGCACAGCGCGCTGAACTCGCCCAGGCTATGGCCAGCAGCGATGTCGCAGACCATACCCCTGCTCGAAAGTGTCTCGACCCACGCCATCTCAGTCGCAAAGAGGGCAGGCTGGGTGTTCTCGGTACAAGTCAGTGAAGCCTCGTCACCTGCCTCCACGACTTGCCACAAGTCAAACCCAAGCGCATCGCTCGCCCGTTCGAACAGCTTGCGAGTCAGGATCGGATCTACTACTTTCCCGGCCATTCCCACGTATTGCGATCCTTGCCCGGGAAACAGAAATGCTGTCATGACTGCATCCTCCTGATTTGTTGAGCACTTACCTGAGACCGTCGCTGCACAACAGCTGTGGCCGTCATTCTGGCCAAGAGCAACTGTCGGCAGCTTCCTGACGGCACGTGATCTGCATATTGCGGCGTTCAAGATTGGGTGTCACCGAACTGCCACTCAGCACTAGTTGGTCACAAAAAAGACGGAGTGCAGACGCTCGCACATTCTTGAGCGACACTGCACCCCACCAAGTTCAACTTATCTGCTAATATTCTTCTGAGACCGCACACCGAGAGACCAGAGCTGCTGGTCAGGCCTCTGCAGGCCCCTCTGTGTCTTCGTGATGATCAGCCTCTTCGGTCGACATGGATTCGGTTTCCGGCGTCTCGACGGTGGGAGTCTCGGCCTCGACAACTTCAACGTCTCCGGTCTTTGGCTCAACGTCCTCGACGACGGGGATTTCAGGCTCAACGGTGTTGGGTTCAACGACCTCGGTCTCGACAAAAATACTGTCGGTTGGATCAGTGGCTGAGCCAGTCTCCACGGGCGGTTTCTCCTGCCCGGGCTCGCGTCCGAACAAGCCCTCATTGCCGTCCACGCCCTTCATGCTCAGCTTGACCTTGCGTTCGTCCTTCAGGACCTCGAGCACGCGGACCTTGACGACATCTCCCACATTCAGGACATCTTCGACCTTGCGAATCTTGTCGTTGGAGATCTGTGAAATGTGCAGGAGACCGGTGACGCCTTCAGAGAGCTCGACAATCGCTCCAAAGGTCAGGATACGGATGACTGCGCCCTCGAGGTTCATGCCGACAGGATAGTCTTCCTCAATGGTTTCCCAGGGATGCGGCTTCGTCTGCTTGATGCTCAGGGAGACCT
>JBAQYC010000231.1:0-7155 GCA_049299835.1 Candidatus Cryosericum sp.
AGGGGGCTTAGCATGAAAACGAGCAGGTCACGATCCTTATCAAGGATTGCCGCGTTCATGAGCATCCTGCTTACAGTAGTCTTGGTAGCAACAGGTTGTGCACCGAAGGTTGTTCCAGTGGAGGGACCACAGGTCAGCGGCATGATGCTGACCAACGTCGCTGCGTCCGCATACGATACGGTCCCATTCATGTGGAGTGTCCGGCAGAACACACTGCAGAGCACCGGAACGTCGGTCCTGCATGCAAACAGCACGAACGGTGAGGCTGTGCTGCTCTGGCGCTCCGGTTCGCCTCTCCTTGCCGTCCAGCGCTGGGAGCTCATGACGGCAACGTCGAAGGACCTCAGCCTTCTCGTCCCTCCTGTTGGCATGGAGTCGGCCAGTCGCGTGCGTGCACGATGGTACGTGCAGAAGGAGAATGCGTTTGTCGCCGTCGTGGCCCAGAACGGCACAGAGATAACGATCACGCAGCAGGTGCTTGCAACCGGTTCCAAGGCGCAGACGCTGGCTGTTCCCGTCCCCTCCGGCCTGCAGCCAGACATCTTGTACGGCAGTGGCAGCATTGCCAACGGGTTTGTCCTCTTTGAAGCCCCGCAGGACAAGGCGCCGTTCGTCAAACCATTCTCGCTTTGGCTTCTTCGCATAAGCAATGGGACAACGACCTGGGTGCGCTGCGGCGACGCCTCTGTGTTTGGTGGAGGTTTCTACTCCGGTGAGGGTCCGAGCTTTGCACGGGTCGGGTCGCTCATCTACTTTACTCGCGGACACACGAAAATCGGCTGCATCGACACAGCAGCTGCGTCCCCATCGCTGACGGTGCCGGAGACACTCAATACGCTTCTATCCAAGCTCTACAGCGAAGGGCCGACTGACGCTGAGTCGCCGCTCATGGCTCACTTGGCCGGCGACAGCGACACATTGATTCTCGAGTGTCCTGATATGTACTGGAATTACGTCTACTATGCTGTGGACGCATCCGGAACAGTCCTCGGAAGCCTGCACGTCGACAAGACTTCGATCGTGAGCTTCGACGCTAAAGGGCAACAGGGCTTCACGCTCAAGACGCCGGGGTCTCCGGGATACGTCTCGTTCCCTTCCATTGACCTCTTCGAATCACCTGTGTCATAAACAAAGTACTACGCAAGGATTGTCGCCTGGCTAGGCCAGAGCCGGATCAGATGCATTGATCTGGCTCTCTGCAGATTCTGTCGAATATGACCCAGCCTTCTGGTGGTTATCTTCCTCTTGGTCTGTTGATACTCTTCGCGCCGTTGTACAGGTCCACATCGCGCATCGCGCGACCGACCCCGGTCTTGATGTCTGCAGTCTCATCGTACAAATCACGTTTGGCGCCGTAGGCGCTCTCCGCATCATCCACGTGCGTCATCTTCCTGCGCCGTGCGTCCTGGACAAGCAGCACGACGATCAGAGCCGCAGGAACCCCTATGACAAGTGCAAGATACCAGATCATGGTTGCCTCCACGCGTATTCTACCATGTCGACGTTAACGTATTGTTAACCCATGCGGAAGGGGAAAGAATTGTCATTTCGAACACCTGCGCAGTGATGCGGATTTGCGGGCATGAAGTATCAGCACTGTAATGCTCGAGTCCATCAAGGCAAGGAGCAAGACGTCTGCAGGAGGTCCCAGTCAGGCAGGAAGCAGACCCCCGACTTGCGCCGGGGGGAGTACTGCAATCAGATCGCTAGCGTGAAGACTGGTATGACTGCTACTTCGCTGTGGAAGCGATAGCCGTCCACGTCGCTCCACCGTCCGTCGTCGTGAAGAGCTTGCCGCTTTCGTCGACGCCCCAGCCAGTCGTAGCATCGATGAACGAATAGGTCCTGACATCGGGGTTGTCTGAGACAGGACCAAGTGTCCAGGTACCACCACCATCGGCGGTGCGGTATGACTGCATCACGTGCTTGCCGTCCTGTACATAGTCGAGCATGATGACACCGTTCTTGTGGTCTCCAAAGAACACAGGTGGATAGGCGTCGGCGTAGAAGTCCTGTGCATGTTTCAGGTTCTGGTACGCAGGGGGAAGGGGTACAGACCAGAGCTTCCACGTCAGGCCACCATTCGTGGTCTTGAACATCAGGACATATGTGTAGGCACTATAGGAGCAGGTCACGAACCCGGCGTCAGGCGTGGAGAACGTCATACCGGTCGGGTAGCCGGCGCTGTCGATCATCGTGATCTGCGAGAGGTCGCCTGGCTGCGTCACGATGGCGACTCGATTGCATCCAGGGAAGATCACTGCGATTCCCGCTGCCAATACTACTACGCTCAAAACAACACCTGCTGCTCCTGCTTTTCTGTTCACTGAAATCGCCTCCAGGCGCCTATCAGAAGTCCGTTTGCGTGGCTCAGGTCGCTCGGCACGCTGGTTGGCGCCACCAACACGACTTGTTTGAGACGCCGTATCTCGCCACGCAGTTCCCGATGTTGTGACGAACGACAGCCTCCAGCGCAGCAGTCGGAATGCCAGACCGTCGTGCCGAAGGCCTGGACTGGTTCGACTACTTGGCCTTTGCCTGGTTTGCGACGGCCGCGGCGGCCATGGCAACAGCCTCCGGGTCGCCGAGATAGGTGTGGCTGACCGGCTTGAGGTGCTCGTCCAGCTGATACACGAGCGGGATGCCGGTCGGGATGTTCAGTTCAGTGATGTCATCGTCGCTGATGCCGTCGAGATATTTCACGAGAGCGCGGATCGAGTTGCCGTGCGCAGCTACGATCACTTTTTGGCCGGCCTTCACTGAGGGGGCGATCGTTTCCTCCCAGTAAGGGACGAACCGGGCCACAGTATCCTTGAGGCACTCGGTCAGCGGCAGGTCAGCCTCGGGTACGTCGGCGTAGCGGGGGTCATGTCCCGGCCAGCGGTCATCAGTCTTCAGGAGAGCAGGTGGCTGAGTGATATAGCTTCGACGCCACAGCTTGACCTGGACCTCGCCGTACTTCTCGGCTGTCTCGGCCTTGTTGAGACCCTGGAGGGCTCCGTAGTGGCGTTCGTTGAGGCGCCAGCTGCGGACCTGTGGGATCCACATCAGGTCCATGTCGTCGAGGACGATCCACAGCGTCCGGATGGCCCGCTTGAGGACTGAGGTGTATGCCAGGTTGAAGGTAAAACCGCCTTCCTTCAGGAGTTTGCCGGCCTCATGCGCCTCGACAACTCCCTTTTCGGAAAGATCGACATCGGTCCAGCCGGTAAACCGATTCTCCTTGTTCCATGTGCTTTCTCCGTGCCTGAGCAATACTACTTCATACATGTGACTCCTCCTCGGAAGATCAACTCATCTTCAGCATAGCCAGTGTGTTGTGGACATCGTGAAACGTGTATGGAGGGGCAGACGTCGTCAACGGTCCCCGATCGACCGCTCAAGGCGTCCACGTGCGAGCAGGAGCGGGATAACCACGACCTGCACGGCGATGCCGGGAAGGCCTGTGACGATGCCGGCAAGGACATAGGCAACAGGCTCTGCCTTGAGACCGATGGACGGTCCAAGCAGGGCAACTGCCAGACCCAATGCAATTCTGCCTGCAGCCATCGTGAGAAAGAGCGACCACAGGACCGCCAGTCTCCAATGACGATGCGCAAGCCCGGCGACCAGACCGTAGACGGCCAGTTCGACGACCATAGGTGGCAGAATGGCGACCGCGGGCATGCCCGTCATGAGCGTGCTGAGCAGGGGGGTCGTGATGCCAAGAAATGTCCCTGCAACGGGCCCCAGCAGGAGTCCACCCAGCAGGACGGCATAGTGCATCGGCAGGAACGCCTTACCACCCGCTGCCCCGAACAGGGAGTGAAACACAATGGGCAACAGCAGCCCCACTGCGAGCAACAGACCAAGTGTCGTCAGGGTTCGGACCGAGAAATGTCGGGTCATTGGTACCTCATTGTCCAGCAGGATGCGTGCTCCTCACTATAGGAACAGCTCCACGACTGTCAACCTGTGTCCTGTCAACATATTCTGCCATGCCAATTGTCCGCGCACGATGCGCGAGCTGCCGGGCTCCTCGAAAGAAAGACCCGACCGTTGTGTGGTCGGGTCCGTGGACAGATATGTATGGCGATCTAGCGTCGGCTGATGTCGTCCTGGGAGTCTGGCTGCCGCACAGGCGGCTGTGGCGGCACAGGTGTGGCCCGTGGAGGGACCGGTGACTGAACAATGTTGCTGTGCCCGTCGGTCATGGACGTGACATAGATGGCGACACCCGCTGCAATAAGAAGCACCGGAACGACAACGCGTCCGGCAGAGCCAAGCCGGAAGCCCCCGATCCCGAGCACGACTTCAAAAAAGATGCCAAATGCGATGAAGAGAACGGCCGCAGCGCGCAGCGTCTTCTCGGCAGAGTTCACCGCCCTCGCGTTGCTCGTTCGCTTGCCCCACAGATACTGACCGAGCCCGATACTGCCTGGGAACAGGAGAGCCCAGGCATATGCCCAGCTCTGCCATTGCCCGGTGATGTTCTGGACAAAGAGGATGACACCAGTCACGGCAACGATACTGCCAAAGGTTACCAGGCCTTCCCCGCCGCGCTGTGTGTCCCGGAAGCCCAGTGCCATGATGAGTCCGCCGGGGACGATGATCCAGAAAGGCCACAGCCAATCCCCTATGTTGATGTGGATGAACCTGGCGATCAGGATCCAGGCGCCCACAGCCAGGAGCAGGAGTCCAAGGGCTCTCGTGTTGCGTTCGTGCTGTTCATTGCTGTTCATCTGTACCCCCTGGTGCAGGCTTCAGAAAAGTCCGGACTCAGTATTCGTGTCGAATCGTGAGCCGGTTTATGCACCGTTCACCTCGTATACGCCGACAAGACCGCTCGGGTTACAGTCGGGGCCCCATTCGAGCAGTCATGGCGAGTTCGAGATCGTGCGCCCATCGCTGAGCCCGCAGGGAAATGCTGCTCGGTCCCACGGCGACAGGGTCGAGGAAACTGAGCGTGTCCGTCATAACGGTCGACGCACTCAGCATGCGGGCGACGTGCTTGAAGGCCGGACCTGGAGCATTGCGATAGCTGCAGAATAACGCCACATGCTTATGGGCGAGGGGGGCCGTCCGGATATAACTGCGCAGCACAGGGCTGAACGTGCCCAGCCAGACAGGGCTGCCCAGAATGATGAGATCATAGGTCGAGGCATCATGTTTGACAGGGACCAGCAGAGGTTTCTGGGACAGCAGAAGATGGCGAAGCGCCCAGAAGTAATGCCATGCTCCTGTTCCAGCCGGCTCACCCATCGCACGAAGCTCCTCCAGATCGGCCTGTGTCGCCCTGGTGACCTGTTCCGCGATGGTGCGGGTGTGACCAGCAGAGGAGTAGTATAGGACCAGGACTTTGAGCTGTCTTCCTGCAACCTGCATGGGCTTCCTCCCGGCGGACCGTCTTCCGTAGAAACAGAGTATATGCATCTTCGCCTCACTTGCCACAACAGTTGAAGCATTGTGGGGAAGCTGCGCGCCCAGATGAACCGTCTGGTTTTGTCTCAGGGGTATTGACGTGATTTTTTGGGAATTGTATACTTATTCATGGCAAGATACGACATGCCAGAATTGTGTATGGAGGTCATCAGTGCTTACAGGCAAGGTAAAGTGGTTCAACGCGGAGAAGGGCTATGGCTTCATCACTCGTGATGACGGCGAGAAGGACGTTTTTGTCCACTACAGTGCAATCATCGGCTCCGGGTTCAAGTCGCTGAAAGAAGGCGACGTGGTGGAGTTCGAGGTTGTGCAGGGCGACAAGGGCCCGCAGGCGAAGGACGTCCAGGCAAAGGCCTGATTACCGGCACCTGAACCCAATCGAGTCCCCGGCAAGAGCCGGGGACTTTTCATGTTGCAGCCCAATAGTACGGATACCGATTGACATGGGTCTGTACGCCCATATGCTGGTGGTGTTGGATGACATCCACTGGGGAGAGTGACACAATGGACATCAGAGAGTTCTACGACTATTGCAAGGAAATTGCCAGCTACAGCAGCGCCGCGGCGCTTGTAGAGTGGGACATGAGGACCAAGATGCCCCCAAAGGCGGCTGCTGACCGTTCAGTGGTGGCAGGTAAGTTGGGCAGGACTGCTTTCGAGATGTCGACGTCTCCACGGATGGCTGCTTTTGTCGAGTACTTCAACCGACCCGCTGTCAACCGCCAGCTGAGTGAAGTCGATCGGCGAAACGTGGAGCTTGAGACAAAGCAGTACCGAAAAGTCTCTGCCATCCCTGCCGACAGATATGAGAAGTTTACGGTCGCCTGCTCGAAGGGAGAGTATGCATGGCAGGAGGCAAAAGCAAAGTCTGATTTTGGCATGTTCCTTCCCTACCTCGAGGAGATCATCTCCTACCAGAAGGAATTTGTCGAGTACTGTGGCTACGAGGCCAACAAATACGACGTCCTGCTGGACGACTATGAACCTTCCGTCACGACGGAAGACCTCAAGGTCATCATCGGCGGTCTCAAGTCCGAGCTGGTGCCGTTCATCCGACAACTGCGCGAAGAAGGAAAGCGCCCCGACACCTCGTGTCTCACTGGTACGTTCGAAAAGGCCTCCCAGGAACGGATGTCGCTGGATATTCTCAAGACCATGACCTATGACTTTGACGGTGGCCGGATCGACGAGACAGCACATCCCTTCACTACTGGCATCGGGTTTGGCGACGTGCGCGTGACGACCCATTACTACGAGAATAACATTGCCTCGGCGCTCTTCTCGACGATGCACGAGGGAGGGCACGCCTTGTACGAACAGGGTGTCTCCGAGGAGTACCGGTGGATGCCGGTCCACAGAGGGGCTTCCATGGGCATTCATGAGTCACAGTCAAGAACCTGGGAAAACCTTGTCGGCCGTTCACAAGCGTTCTGGAAGTACTACTACTCGCGCCTTCAGAACCGCTTTGCACAGTTCCAGAACGTCGCCGTTGACGATTTCTACAAGGCCATCAATGTGGTAGAGCCATCACTGATACGGATCGAGGCGGATGAGGTTACGTACAACCTTCATATCATGCTGCGCTTCGAGATCGAGGAGGCCCTGATCAACGGCAGAGTTCAGGTGGCCGACCTCCCCGAGCTATGGAATGCGAAAGTCAAGGAATACCTGGGCGTCGATGTTCCTGATGATGCTCACGGTGTCCTGCAGGATGTTCATTGGGCAAGTGGCCTG
>JBAQYC010000232.1:0-5674 GCA_049299835.1 Candidatus Cryosericum sp.
CCTAAATGCTTCTTGGAAGATCGTTTTGCCAGCCCCGGTGATAGAAACGGCCCCCACTGAACTTGTTGTCTATCATGCTGTGAATGTTTATTGCTATCTTCTCTTATCCGTAGAAGCAGCACGATGAACCGTGAGATTTGACGAGAAGATGAGACTTACTGGCGGAGAGGGTGGGATTTGAACCCACGAGGCAGGGGTTACCCACCTACTCGCTCTCCAGGCGAGTGCTTTCAGCCGCTCAGCCACCTCTCCGCATGGTAGGAACACGAACAGAACAAGTATAGGGAAAACGTGCCCGGATGCAACGAATGGGAGGTAGACAGGCGTCTACTCATGCGGCCCCGGCGCGGTCCGCTTTTGACTCGCGAGGCTTTCCAGGACGTAAATGGTGTTTTTTCCACTCTTCTTTGCCTGGTACATTGCCAGATCAGCGAGCAGGAGAAGGTTCTTGGGGTCGGATACGCGGTCCTCGAAGCTTGTTACGCCACCACTCAGTGTGACCACAGAACGGAAATGGCGGTGGTCACGAACGCTGTTGCGTTCAACGGACGCCCGGATACGTTCGGCGGCTTTGCGCGCATCGGAGGGCGTAGCCCCCGGCATCAGGATGACAAACTCTTCCCCGCCGTACCGGTAGGCTGAATCGACACTCCGAATACTGTGGCGTATGATATCCGCAATACCCTGGAGAGCCAGGTTGCCGTCCAGATGAGAGTATGCGTCGTTGTACTTCTTGAAATCGTCGATGTCGAAGAACAGGAGGGAGAACACTTCGCCAAATCGCGCTGTGCGCTCCGATTGTTCGACGGAGTGCGTTATGAAGGAGCGATAGTTGCCCAGGCCCGTCAGTTCATCAGTCACTGAGAGTTCATCGATGCGATGGACATACAGGATGTTCTCGGCAACCAGGCTGCAGTCCGAGACGAAGGCCTCAATCATGTGCAGCTCTTCTTCGGTCATAAGCACGGGGCGTCTGAATGAGACATACAAAACGCCGAACAGGACTCCTTCAAGTGTCACACGGAGCGTCAGTTCAGCCATGGCCGCAGGGGCGAGCGGGGTCATGGTATTCGTGACTTCAGGATGAAAGACTGCAAGACTTGGACTGCTGAACGCCTCGGCCAGAATGCCTGGCTCGATGTCTTGTTCCGGAGTGAATCCTGAGATATTAGCCTGGCCGACGACTAGCCTCCTGGACTCGGCGTCGAAGGGGACGTATGCTGATCCATCCGCCTCCATGACGTCCTCCAGTTTGCGGGCTGTGGCGGCCAGGAACTGTCGCAGGTCAGTGCGTTTGAACGAGGTGTCGAGTAGTTCCTTCGCTGCGAGCCGGTACTTTGTCAGCAGGGTCGAACGCTGCTTCACGAAGATCTTCTGCACAATGGACTCTGCATAGGCCATGAACAGGTCGAATGCGCTGGCCTCACTCGCCGTGAGCTGTCTGTGATCGCCGATACCCACGATGACGAATCCCACGAGGCGCTGCTCGAAGTCGAGTTGACGCACCAGCAGTTCGTGGCCCTGCAGAAGGCCGCTGACGGAGCGCGACAGTGAATGAGTAGCGTCCAGCCGGGCTCGCAGTTCGCGTTCGAAGAGCCGGACAGGCTCCGATTCTTCTGTGCTGGCGGCTCGAATTGCAGTCCAGGCGCGCGCCATGTTGCCTGAATTCTCCAGCAGGATGACACTTCCCGGACGGGGAAGGATTCTTTCGAGCAGGCGACTGAGATGTGCTGCTGCCTGCTCGTTGGTTGAGACGTCGATGTTTTCCAGTTCGGCACGATTGATAGCTTCACGGATGTTGCGCTGTTCTTTGACTTCCTCCCAGATCAACCTTCCCTGCAGGAAACCCTGCACTTCCCCTGCTACTGCCAGGACGTCTGCGGAGACGTCGTTCGTGAAGTAGTCAGTCTGACCGCTTTCAAGGTTGAGCACGGCAATGACTCGCCCATCAGCGTTCTTCATCGGGATAGCCAGCTCACTGTGCGTGGCTTCATCAGCCACAATGTAGTTGGCATAGTCAGTGATGTTTGGAACATTGACGATCGTTCGCCCCCGCAGAGCCTGTCCAAGCACTCCCGCCCCTGCGTTCATGCGGGCAATGATCTCCTCGGGCGGGACAGGCGATTTTGGAGACGGGACCGCAAAGAACCTAGTGAAATGGTCGTTTTCCACCATCAGCAGATTGATGCGTGACAGCTGGAACGCATCCTTCATGATGGACAGGAAGCTGTTGATCTCCTCGTCGAAGGGCATGGGCGAAACGATAGCCGACGACAGCTGATTGGTGACCGTCAGAGTAAAATTCTTGCGCTTCAGTGCCTCCATGATCGTGGCATTGTCCAGGACTGATGTTGCAATGTTCGCAAACGATGTGAACAGTGCAAGGTCCTCTTCGTTGAACGGGTTCTCCACACCAATACGGCTGACGGAGACCAGACCGTATTTCTGGCTGCCTTTACGCAGTGGGGCGACCATCATCGACTCGGGTTCCTCAGGGGTGCCAAAGATCTGCATGGCGCGCGGATCCAGCAAAGCATTCTTGATGAGTTCGGGGGTGTCTCCCTCAAAGATCTTACCCAGGATTCCCTCTCCCCGCCGGATGCGCAGCTGTGACAGAGCCTCACGGTATTCGCTCTTGGCTGCGGCGACGGACAGGTGTTCCATATCGGCATCGATAGTTGCGACGATGGCGTCGTCGGCCGAGAAGAACAGCGCCGCGCGGTCGGTGATAGCCTCCAGAACCTGCTGGTAGGCCTGCGATGCCGCCATATCCCGGATGAGGGCGGTAAGGAAGGACAACTTGTGGAAGGCAGCCTGCAGGCGCTCCTTGTCGCGGCTGACATCGGCGACGCGGGTATTCATGGTGTGGAGGCTGTGTCTGACATACTCGTCGGCAGCACAAGACAGGATTCCCACGCCGGCGACGGCAATCATCCCGCTGCCGATCTCCCCCCAGTTGGCTGATTGGAGCGCCTGAATGAAGCCGATGGCCTGCTGGTGAGCAATCGACAATCCCTGACTGGCCACAAGACCTGTGAGGGCGGTAATCAGGTAGAAGGGGAAGTGCTCATTATGGAGGACGATGGATGAGATGATGATGAACGTGCCACTCACGATGACACTGGCGTCGAACGGCAGGGTACGTGTTCCACCATAGAACACCGGCCTTCCCATCAGCATCGGACTGCCCATCGCACCCAGGAAGAGGTTTATGGCGATGCCGTCAAAAAGGATCTGGTGGCGGAGGATTGCGCGTGTCGTGCCGCTATGAGGCGCGAAGCGGTCCATGAGGTCCAGCACGACGTTGAAGGCGATTCCGGCGACAAGAATCCCGGGAAGAAGCACGAGCCACATGGCTCCAGGCGTCTGGCTGAGCACAGCAACAAGCCACCAGACGCTGCCCACGACAATGACGGCGTACCGGAGCAGAATGAGTATCCTGGCCGTGTTGCGTTCGCCCCGTTTCATGGTCTGCAGACTCTGTCCATAAAAAAACTATAGCGTGCCTGCAGAAAAAGCAAACCGCGGCGCACAGAGTATGTTGGCCCGTCTTGGCGGGGGCCGCAGAGTCTTCGACCAGGATGGCGGTCTAGAGGCTGAGCAGAACCTCCACGACGCGTGATGAGGCGAGGATGATCAGGAACGATGCGCCAGCCAGAGCGAAAGCCAGGACAGGTGTCCAGCGAGCTGTATGACCTTGCCCCGGTTCAGTTTCTGCCATTGCCCGGCGCAACAGGTGATCCGGTGCCGTCACACCGTCGACGGTCGTGTGATAGTGTGCCCGAAGCAACCGGTCAAGATTGTCGTCACTGTGTTCGATGGTCACGATGTGCCTCCAGGAAGGCTTTCAGCTCTTCCTTCGCGCGAAAGAGGCGCGATTTGACGGTTCCTACGGGCTTTCCAATGAGTTGTGCGATCTTCTCGTATGGCATTTCCTTGTAGTAGTAGAAGTACAACACATCCCTCAGATCCCCCTGAAGGTGCTGCATGCCTGCTGCGATATCCTCTATGGTCTCAGCCTGCACAGGATCATACCCTGCTGCGTCCGAGCCCGGTTGTTGCAGGACGTCTTCCGGAGTCAGGAGGGGAAGTTCTCTTCCCTTGCGCTGCCGGAAGCTGCTGGCTTCATTCATGGCAATCCTCATGACCCAGGTTGTCGGGCTGGAGTCGCCACGAAAGGACGGCAGAAAACGACGTACTTTGAAGAATGTGGACTGAAAGACGTCATCCGCATCGAACCGGTTGCCCATTCGTGCAACCAGGTATGCATAGATTTCATCTGCACAGCTGTTCATGAGCGTCTCGAAATCCAGGAGCATCGACGCTAGAAGAAATCTGTCAGGCTTGGCAGAATCAGATACCGGTACAGCAGAACGACGGCAAGTGCCCCAATCCAGCTTATGGCGAGTGTTGCGGCCAAAGCTCCGCCCCACCACGACACGGCTTGCCTGAATGACAGCCCCAGCATCGCCGAGACGACAAGGCACGCGAGCACAAAGGCGGTGACGAACCAGAGAGTCGCCCATGGCAAAAGCTGGACGAGCGTGCCCTGGACGAACGAGAGTCGCAGCAATGCTGTCATGCGAGGCAGGATCAGCGGTCCAAACAACAGAAGAAACGAGACGACAGATACGAGGAACGCCTTGAACCAGGAGAGTCTGACAGGTAGACGGTAGGTGTCGTAGCGCGCCATGAACAGCATAATGAACGGAGCGACGACAAGGCCGCCGAGCAGTCCGGTCAGTCGAGCCGTAATGAGGCCCGGGATGATACCGAACATCCTCTGTTCTATCCTCCCATCGACTTGAGCTGGACATGCAGCACCTTGCATTTGGCCACGAGCAGGCGGGTGCGCGCGATGGTGGCCAGGAAACGCTCCTGTCCTGTTGTCCCCCTCTTCAGAAGTATCCATGCGGCATCTATATGTTTGTCGTCGACCAGCGCCATGACATCGGCGAGCACGCGGTCACTGGCACGCTGGTCCCGGACGATGCGTCGGGTTGTGCTGTCGATCTGGTCGAGTGTGGTCAGGTACGTACGGACGAGTACGGGAGACTGACGGATATTTCGTCTGACGGAGCGTGCAAACAGCCGTTCGGTGGCAACGTAGGCTGTCAGTTCGCGTGCAGCATTCGAAGTCGTCTCGTTGTTGGTCCTGTAGTTGGCCAGTTCGGACGCGAATGTGGATGCTGCATTGGCGACCGGCGCCAACTGCAGACAGCACAACAGACCCACGATCAGGCAGGAAATCAGTTTCAATTTTCTCATCACATCACCCGCTATTAGACGGCAGTTGCAGCGGCATTGTTCACGGGGTCGACGGTGCTGTTCCGGCTGGGGACTAGTTTCTGTGACTCAGTTCCAGAAAAGCCTGGAGCGCTTCCTCGAATCGTGAGTCTTCCAGCAGACTGTTGGCATATCGCACCGTCACGTGGGTGGGTTCGACCGGCTGAGACGGGCGTTTGGAAGCAGCGAGTTCAAGTACGGGTCCCTTCACAGCCTCGAGCTCCCCAATCGTGGGCAGGATCAACTGAGGAATATCAGACAGTGGAGTGGATTGCTCTACGGCCGATTTCGGAGAGGAGGTCGGGACGACATCAGGGATGGCAACGGGGGTGGATTCTGCGGCAGGTTCCACAAGTGGCAGGTGTCGAGACTGCTCCGGAGAAGATGC
>JBAQYC010000233.1:0-5706 GCA_049299835.1 Candidatus Cryosericum sp.
GTCCACTCCCAATCCGAGCACGTCGTGGACAACAACGTCCCCCACCTGAATCGGTGCCGTCGTCTGAAGTTTCTGGACCGCCTTCATGAGGTCAAAGAGCCGACCCTTGGGGACCGGCGCCGCACTCTTGACCGACACGAGCGTGAAGTCTCCGCCTGTCACCTTGATACTGGTCGTCAGTGTACGCCGGGGTGCGACCGCCTCCTGAGCAGCATAAGCTTCGCCGCGCTTGCACGTATTGCCTGACACTTCGATGACCCTGGTCCCTTCTTTGACGACACGTACCTTACATCCCGTCGGGCAAACGATACATGTAACTTCGCACACCTCAGTGTTCATGAGACATTCACCCCTACCATGACGTCAGTCTCGGCGGCCGCGAACACGCCTCCCTGGACCGTCAGCACGACCATCTCACCGGGTGTCAGCCGGCTGCGCCGGAACCTGGCCAGTGGCACTTCCTGACTGTCGGTCCAGAGTTCGATGAAAGCACCCTTGAACACTTCAGTCGGACGCATAAAGAGCTTGACGGATTCCGGCTGCTCCGTCATGTCGATACACTGAGGAACGATATAGCGGATTCCAGGTGCCGGAACTACCTGAATTCTGCGCACTGTCTTTGGGAGCTTGCCCTGAACATATAGCGCGGCATTCCTGCCGGCGCGCTGCGATTCCTCGGACACATTGTCGACCAGATCATGCACCTGCAGGACATTCCCGCACGCAAAGACGCCATCGACCGACGTCTGCAGTTTCTGGTTGACGACCGCACCCCCCGTAATGACATCGAGCTGGACACCCGCCGTCTTGCTGAGTTCATTCTCGGGAACGAGGCCGACAGACGTAATGAGTGTATCGCATGATATCTCACGTTCGGTTCCCGGAATCGGACGCCTGTGGCCGTCCACCTGAGCGATGGACACCCCGGTCACGCGCTTTCCGCCGTGCACGCTCGTCACGGTGTGGTTCAACAGCAAAGGAATGTTGTAGTCGTCGAGACACTGTACCACATTGCGGGTGAGACCCGTCGAGTAGGGCATGATCTCAAGAACGGCATTGACGTGTGCTCCTTCCAGCGTGAACCGCCGCGCCATGATGAGACCGATGTCGCCGGATCCGAGGATGACAACATTGCGGCCGGGAAGGTAGCCCTCCACGTTCATGTAGCGCTGGGCCGTACCGGCCGTCATGACGCCCGCGGGCCTGGTGCCAGGAACCATGATGGCTGCTCGTGTGCGCTCGCGGCAGCCCATCGACAGAACGACCGCCCTGGCGTGCAGCTCGAGCCTGCCGAGTTCCGGCGAGATCGCCACGACCGTGCGGTCCGACCGCAGAGCAAGCACCATCGTATCGAGGAGAAACGGGATACCGTCTTGAAGGGTCCTGTCGACAAATCGTTGAGCATATTCCGGCCCGGTCAGCTCCTCTCTGAACTCCTGCAGTCCAAACCCCGTATGAATGCACTGGTTCAGAATGCCACCCAGGAACCGGTCTCGCTCGATGATCAGGATGTCGTGCAGCCCCTGGCCATACGCGGCAGTCGCTGCGGCAAGCCCGGCCGGGCCACCGCCGATGACAATCAGATCGTATTCACTTTTCATGTGATGGTTCTCCTTGTTACCGCAGGTAATCGATTGGATGAGAACTCCCCTCCAGCAAAACGGTAGCTTCGGCCGGTGTCGTTCGCGCGACGATCTTCCCCTTGCTCAGCACAACTCGGGCGACAGACTGCCGCCGCAGGGCATCCAGCTCGTCGAGAGCGTCCAGGATGACCAGGTCAGCCGGCTTCCCCGCTTCAATGCCGTAGGAGCCCTGAATGTGCAGCGTACGAGCTCCAGCATCCGTGACCATATGAAACACGGAACGCATTTCTTCCCGCCCCGTCATCTGAGCGACATGCACCGCCATATGCACCACATCCAGCATGCTCCCGGTCCCCATCGGATACCAGGGGTCGAGGATGTCGTCATGGCCAAGGCTCACATTGATGCCCATGGTCGCCATCTCCTTGACCCGCGTCAGACCACGTCGCTTGGGATATGTATCAAAGCGGCCCTGCAGATGAATGTTCACCAGAGGATTCGCGACAAAGTTGATGCCGCTCTTCGCGCAGAACCTCAGGAGTTTGGACGCATACGCCCCGTTGTAGCTGTGCATGGCGGTCGTGTGGCTCGCCGTAACCCGGTCGCGCATCTCCGTGCGCAGAGCCAAAGCTGACATGACCTCGACAAAGCGGGATTGTTCATCATCGATCTCGTCGCAGTGCACGTCGATCAGTTTTCCGTATTTCTCAGCCAGTGCAAAGATGGTCTTCAGAGACTCGACCCCGTCCTCACGTGTCAATTCGTAGTGAGGAATGCCTCCAACAACATCGGCACCCAGGCGCAGGGCGTCTTCGAGCAGGCCCGCTCCGCCCTCGAACCCCAGGATGCCGTCCTGTGGAAACGCCACCAGCTGAATGTCGACCAATGGCGCCATGACGCGCCTGACCTCGATCAGCGCCCGGAGAGCGGTCAACTTCGGATCACAGATGTCCACATGCGACCGGATATGCAGGATACCGTGCGAAACCTGCCACTCGATCGCTTTCGTGGCGCGGCGTACGACGTCCTCCTCGGTCAGCAGCGCCTTCCGCTCAGACCAGCGTTCGATCCCTTCGAACAGCGTACCACTCTCGTTCCATCTGGGTTCGCCCGCCGTGAGCGTCGTATCGAGGTGGACATGTGACTCGACAAACGGCGGCGTCACGAAACATCCAGACGCATCGATCGTCTCACGAGTATCTGCACGCAACCCGGGCTGAACGTCAACAAACACACCATCGCGAACACCGATGTCCGTAAGCGGTTCGTTCGCGCTAAGTCTGGCATTGCGAACAATCAGATCAAGCATCTCCCTCTCCCTCCGGCCGCAGCCGACCCGCCAGGATCTCGGAGCCGGCACCGAACTTGGACACCGTCAACGGATCCAGTCCGAGCTCCCGAGAGAGGATCTCCAGGACTCGTGGTCCACAGAATCCTCCCTGGCACCTGCCCATGCCCGCCCGTGTTCGAAACTTCAATCCATCAACGGTGCGTGCGCCCGCCGGACGATGAATGGCCTGTACGATATCCCCTTCTGTCACCGTCTCGCAACGACACACAATGCGACCATATCGGGGATCCTCCGCGATCATGCGCGCCTGCTGCTCTGATGAACACTGCCGGAACAGCGGAACACGCGCGTTGGTCTGAATGAACGCAGGATTTGCAATCAGCTCGCAGCCGGCACCCTTCAGCAGAGAGACCAGTTCTTCAGCGATAGCAGGAGCCGCCGTCAGGCCTGGAGATTTGATGCCTGCCGCATTGAAAAACCCGGGAGCTCCTTCTTCGATCAGGAAATCATCGTGTCCGGTGATGACTGCGCGCGCACCCGTGAACTCTGTGACCAGCTGTCTCGTGTCGAAGCGCGGAATGCTCTTTTGAGCTCCAGTCAGCACACGGGTCAATCCATCCGCCGTTGTTGCCAGCCCGTCTTTTTCCTGGGCGTCGTCCGCAGTGGGACCGGCTATGATGTTTCCATCAGGCGTCCGGCTGACGACTATTCCTTTGCTCAGCGACGTAGGGACCTGAAACACCGGGCGCCGCACATCGTAGTCTTCGCGGTCCTCCAGTAGGAGATACTGCCCCAGCCGGGGATGGATATGGAAGTCTCCGGCACCGGCCATTCGACTGATGTCATCCGCGAACAGACCGGCAGCATTGACCACGAATCTGGTTTTCAGGACCTGTTCACCAGCTTCCACGCGCCAGCCACCGGGGATAGATGTCACGGCACGAACAGGGTGTTCGAACAGAAATTGAACGCCGTTCAGGGCCGCATTCTCGGCAAGGGCCAGCGTCAATTCGTAGGGCTCGATCGTTCCACCGGTTGCCGCAAAGAGAGCGCTATCCGCTTCGGGGCTCAAGTTCGGCTCCAGTTCCACGAGATCATCGTGCTCAAGGATGCGCAATCCTGGTACGCCATTCGCCTGACCACGTGCAAACAGCTCTTCAAGATGTGCACGTTCGGACGGCGAGAAGGCCACGACGAGCGTGCCACGACGTTCCATGTGCACGCCGAGGTCTGCACTCAGTTGATCATACAAGGCGTTGCCACGCACATTCAACCTGGCCATCAGCGTCCCCGGAATCGGGTCATACCCTGCATGGACGATGCCCGTATTTGCCTTGGTCGGGCCACCCTGGCTGGCCTCGGCGGCTCGTTCGCAGACCACGACACTAAGACAATATCGAGACAACTCACGCGCGGTTGTGCAACCGACGACTCCGGCCCCGACGATCACGACATCCAGCATCTGTCCACAGGCCTGCCGATCAGTCATCTGCCCATGCTCCTGCCCTGGCAACGCCTTTGCGCCAGTGTGCATAGAGACGACCCCTGTCCTCCGGTGTAAGAACCGGCGCATAGGACTGGCCCACCTCATACAGGTTTCGCAGTTCCTGCTGATCCTTCCATACTCCCGTGGCAAGCCCGGCAAGGAAAGCAGCTCCGCGGGCAGTGGACTCGACACTGCTGGGAACCGTCACCGGACTGCCGAGGATGTCACTCTGAAACTGCATGAGAAAATGGTTGCAGCTTGCGCCGCCGTCTGCCCGCAGTCCAGCGACAGGTGACCCCGCCTCTCGCTCCATGGCATCGACGATATCTTTGACAGAGAAAGCAATGCCCTCCAGTGTCGCACGAGCTATGTGCGCTCTGGTCGTTCCACGAGTCAGACCCAGGATGGCCCCCCGGGCATACATGTCCCACTCGGGAGCACCGAGACCCGTGAACGCCGGCACGACCACAACACCTCCACTGTCCGGGACCGAACCTGCAAGCGTTTCCGTCTCCGCGGAATCCTTGATGATACCCAGTCCATCTCGCAGCCACTGCACGGCTGCTCCCGCTATGAATACGCTCCCCTCCAGAGCATAGGTTACCTTCCCACCCAATCGCCAGGCGACGGTCGACAACATACCCTGCGTCGAGCGCACGATGTGCTCTCCCGTATTGACCAGAATGAAGCTGCCCGTGCCATACGTCACCTTCACATCGCCGGTCTCAAAACACGTCTGCCCGAACAGGGCAGCCTGCTGGTCACCCGCTACACCCGCGATCGGTATCTCGCGGCCAAACAGGTCAGCGGTAGCAAGGCCGACGACGGCACTCGAATCATGGACTTCCGGAAGCATCGACCTGGGGATGTTCAGCATCTTGAGCAGATCATCGTCCCACGCCTGCTTCTGAATGTCGAAGAGCATGGTCCGTGACGCGTTGCTGGCATCGGTCGCGTGGACTCGACCACCCGTCAGGTTCCAGGTCAGCCAGGAATCGACCGTGCCAAAGGCCAGTTCGCCCCGTTCGGCGCGCGCCCGGACCCCCTCCACGTCATCGAGAATCCATGCGATCTTCGTGCCCGAGAAGTAGGCGTCCAGAACCAGCCCAGTGCGCTCACGCACCAGCGGCTCATATCCTTCCGCCTTGAGCTTCTCGCACAGAGGGGCCGTCCGCCTGCATTGCCACACGATTGCGTTGCATACAGGCCGCCCCGTCGCCCGGTCCCACACGATAGTGGTCTCGCGCTGGTTGGTGATGGCGATGGCGACAATCTGGTCAGGAGCCACCTGAGCCTTCTGGACTACAGCGCGAGCTACAGCCAGCTGGGAACTCCAGATCTCTTCC
>JBAQYC010000234.1:0-4498 GCA_049299835.1 Candidatus Cryosericum sp.
GCGTACTACACTCAGGAGACGCTGTCCGAAGGGAAGCTACTCCAAAACCGCACACAAGGAGAATTCACATGAAGATGAACAGAATTTTGGTAGCAGTTCTGGCAGTTGCAGTTCTGGTCGGTTCGGGCGCTGGTGTAGCGTCTGCGTACGCCGGTGTTCGGCGCACGGCTCCAGCTGCTGTCTGTACGGCGATCGCCGACCTGCCCGTCGAGGCGTTGTCCCAGGCCGAGAAAGATGCGCTGGTGACGACGCTGCAGGAAGAGTACCTGGCGCGTGACGTGTACCAGTCGGTCATCGCCAAGCTCGGCAGCACCCGGCCGTTCGCGAACATCCTCAAGTCCGAGGAACAGCACGTCGCAGCGCTGACGGCCATCTTCACCAAGTATAGTCTTGCAGTCCCCGCCGACACACAGGCAGCTCGTGCCAGCACCCTGATGGCGGGCGTCACCACGGCAGACGACGCTCTCAACCTCGGCATCACGGTGGAGAAAGAGGACATCGCTCTGTACGATCAGTTGATGAAAGTCGTTGACAATCAGGACATCCTGCAGGTCTTTGGCAATCTCAAGGACGCTTCTGTCGACAGGCACCTCCCCGCGTTCGAGAACGTCCTTGCGGGTGGCACCAGCATCGGTCAGGGAACTGGCCGTGGCGCAGCTCAGGGTTCCCGTGGCACCGGCATCGGTCAGGGAACTGGCCGTGGCGGCAACGGCGCCGGCCAGGGTATGCGCGGCAACGGTACGGGTACCTGCATCGCAGGCTGACCCCTGCCTCTTCAGACAGTCATGCCCCCGGGAGAACACCCCGGGGGTTTTGTCGTTGTCCCTGACAGAGGGGGGTTCATTAACCAACAATGCGAAACCAGCGGAAGACGGCCAGTTTGTAGAAATCGAGCAGGATGGCATAGAGTGCAATACCAGCTACCATGAAGGCCAGAACGTGCAACGGCAGTGGCACCATGAGAATGCCGCGCGAAGCCATGAACCCGATCACCAGCAAGTCGCCAATGGTGCTCAGGATGAGGGCTCTTCCCGGCCTCGACCGCCAGAAGTGACGACGCTCGCGGACGAGATAAACGTTTGCCTGGCCCGTCAGGACCAGCATGAAAAACACCATCGTCTGCAGGTGTGGCAAATCGTAGTGGAGGACGCGGGTTCCGACGTACAGCGTACCGAATGCGACTGCCAGCCAGGCCACCGCCAGCAGGAGAGCACTACCGGTCAACTGCGACACGCGCCAACGGTCTGGCAGTTGTGACGCCGTCGCCGAGTCGGAGGCAAGAGACATCGTGACGAAGTCATTGGCGAACAGGAGCAGAAGGATGAGGCGTGGTGACGTGACGAATCTGCCGGTCGCGAAGAATGCCACGGCGAGAAACAGGGCAATCTGCAGGGTCTTGATGATCTTGTTGAGCGTGTAGCTCAGCATGCGTTGATAGATCTGGCGTCCCGTCGTCACAACCTTGACGATTCCACCAAGACCCGGGTTCGTCAGGATGGCGCTTGCAGCTGCCCGCGCAACATCCGTCGCATCAGCGACAGCGATGCCTACCTCAGCCTGTTGGAGAGCAGGTGCGTCGTTTACGCCATCACCGGTCATGCCCACGATGCTCCCGGCCTGCTGGGTGCGCCGAACCAGCGTGTATTTGTCTTCCGGAAGGACGCCGGCCACTACATCGCATTCGAGGCTGTCTGGAGTATCCGTCTGGCCCCGCAGCGTGGCCGCATCACATGTGTGCGTGCCCAGCCCAATCTGTGCGGCGACCGTGCGGGCAGTTTCAACCGTGTCGCCGGTGACCATGACGGTGCGGATGCCCATCGCCTTGAGGTCATTGATCAAAGCTGCCGAGTCGTCGCGGGGCGGGTCCTCCAGCGCGAGCAGTCCAGCCATGGTCAAGTGGTCCTCTGAACCGGTCGCCACGGCGAGTACACGGTTTCCTCTGTCGGCAAGAAGCGCGACGTTCTGCATGAGGGGTTGACTGTTCGAGACCAGCGATTCGATGATCTGGGGAGATCCCTTGACGATGCGTGTGCGGACGCCGTTCTCGACAATAATCGCCTCCGTGCGTTTCGTTGCGGAGTCAAATGGCGTGAAGCTGGAGATGGCGGCTGGGCCGACAGAGATATTCGCCTCGCGTGCACGTGCAATGATAGCCAGGTCGATCGGGTCCTGCGAACGCTCATCCGAACTCAGGAGAGCCAGACGGAGAACTTGATCCTTGGTCAAGTCGGCCACAGGCACAATATCGACAAGCTTCAGCCGGTTCTCGGTGATCGTTCCGGTCTTGTCGCTGAACAGGACGGTCATGGCTGCTGCTTCCTCGATGGCTGACAGACGAGTCACCAGTACACCCTGGCTGACCAGTTCCTGAGCCCCGACGGCCGAGGCAAGCGTAAACACGGCGGGCAGTGCGACCGGAACCGAAGAGACCAGCAGCATCAGGGAAAAAGAGACCGTGTCGAGCAGCGGGATACCGTGCAGTAGTGAGTACACCACGACACCGACGACCAGCAGCACATCCAGGACAAGCAGGAACTTCACGATACCAATAATGGTCTCCTGCAGATGACTGGCGGTCTTGGCCGAACCGACGAGTTGGGCGGTCCGGCCGAAATACGTATGGGTGCCGGTACCCGTGACGTTGCCACTCGCCTCGCCGCGCTTCACCACACCGCCGGCGTAGACGGCAGTGCCGGCCCCCGCTTCTTTCGGTAGCGATTCGCCCGTCAACACTGACTGGTCGATCAACAAGTTGCCATCGGACAGCGTCATATCAGCAGGAACCAGATCTCCCATGCGGAGGTGGACGATGTCATCGGGAACTATGGACCGCGAATCCATCGTCTGCCACGTCCCGTCGCGCAGGACCCTGACATGAACCACAAGACGCTGCTGAAGCAGTCTCAGTGCGTCCTGTGCCCGGTGTTCCTGGACAAAGCCGATGACGGCGTTGAAGACGATGAGCGCACCGATAATCGTTGCCTGGGTATAGTGGCGTGTGATCAGCTCAAGAATCAAACTGAGTTCAAGCATCCAGGGGACTGGGCCCCATACCTTACGGAACAGCACCAGCCACGAGGGGTCATGATGCTCGGGGACCTCGTTGGGTCCGAACTGCTCGAGTCTCTTCTGTGCTTCCGCGCTTGTCAATCCTGGTTCCATGGGTTTCTCCTGTACCCGCGAACTGTTCATGTTATCACCAGTCTCCTGCAAATCTGCCACTATCGTATACCATTTCGTTGACGATGTGCAGGCGTCAGTCTTCCCCAGGATGTTGACACTCAATGAAATGAATATATATTCATTTCATACAAGGAGACGAGATGCCCAGACGACAGGTTGACCGCAGGTGCGGCACGTACGATGAGGTGCGGCCGTCTTGTTCGGAGAGTGAAAGGACGTTGCGTGTCCTCGGGGCTGACGAGATGGAAGCATTGCGTCTCAGCGACTTGCTGGAACTGGATCAGACAGAAGCGGCACGCCTCATGGACGTCTCCCAGAGCACCTTTCATCGCATCCTTGCGGGTGCCCGCCGCAAGGTGGCAGCGTCGCTCGTCAGTGGACACACGCTGACTGTCGCACGCGCCTGGGACGCGGACATGAACGCCATATTGGTCCACGGACGGCGGGAACAGAAAACAGGAGGAACGAAGATGGTTACGCGAATCGCACTACCAACTGATGACGGCACGACCTTGTGCCAGCACTTCGGCCGTGCCCACTACTACAAAGTAGTGGAGATCACGGACGGCAAGATTGTCTCGACAGAACTGCGTGACAAGTTCGCGCACGTCCATGGGGAGGAGCATCATGGGGAATCCGAGCCAAGCCACGAAGAGGTCCACGGCCGCATGGCCGACGCAGCGCACGGCTGTAACACCATCATCGCAGGTGGGATAGGTGGAGGGGCTATGAACGCACTGACCGCCTCAGGCTACACAGTGATGCAAACGGACATGAGCAGCCTGGATGAGATCGTAGAGTCCTACCGCGCAGGGACACTTGTCAACTTGGCGGGGAAAGTGTCCTGTCATCACGAAGGAGAAGCCCATGGCAAATGCTGACAATGAGAACATGACCTCGCAGGTCAATCACGTGCGGCACGTGCTGGCGGTCGCCAGCGGCAAGGGCGGCGTGGGCAAGTCCCTCGTGTCCGCCATGGCGGCAGTCGAACTGGCGCGCCGTGGACTCAAGGTAGGCATCATGGACGCGGACATCACCGGCCCATCCATCCCGCGCCTGTTCGGCATGACTGCGCGGCCCGAGTCGTCGATGGTTGGGATCATCCCGCCCGAGACGGCGACCGGTATCAAGATCATCTCCATGAACCTGTTTCTGGACAACTCAGGCCAGCCGGTCATCTGGCGCGGTCCCCTGCTCACATCCGCCATCAAGCAGTTCTGGACCGATGTGGCATGGGGAGACCTCGACGTCCTCATCGTCGACCTGCCACCAGGAACGGCCGACGTCCCACTTACCGCCTTCCAGTCCCTGCCTG
>JBAQYC010000235.1:0-2430 GCA_049299835.1 Candidatus Cryosericum sp.
GATTTCACACGCATCCGCCTGCGCCTGGTCCATCTCAACGGTATCTTCCGGCCGCTGGTGGCAGCTCTCACGACGTTTGCCATCGCCCTTCTTCTGTACTTCGGAGGAAGCCGGATCCTTGGCGGAACGCTGTCTTTCGGGACGCTCATCACGTTCACGTTCTATGCGGCGATCTTCTTCCGCCCCGTGCAGGAGCTTGCTGAGCAGTTCGACACCATCCAGTCGGCCATGGCCTCAGCGGAGAAGATCTTTCGCGTCATGGATGAGCCGGAGGAAGTGTATACTCCCGACGCGTTCAACGGTCAGGTCCCCTCTTCCTTCGACATCGAGTTCCAGGACGTTCACCTGAGCTATAAAGAAGGTGAGGAAATCCTCAAGGGGATCTCCTTCAAGGTCGAACAGGGCGGTTCTGTCGCACTGGTCGGTTCGACTGGTGCAGGGAAGACGTCTATTACAGGGCTCGTCCCACGGTTTTACGATGTCGACAGCGGACGGGTCCTCGTGGGGGGCATGGACGTAGCGACTCTTCCTGCCGAATTCCTGAGGCACAGCGTCGCCTTCGTCATGCAGGACGTGTTCATCTTCAGCGGCAGTGTCCTGGACAACATCGCACTTTTCGAGGAGCATCCTGATGAGGAGCGCGCGAGCGAGATTGTCGACTATCTCGGCATGGGGTTCGTGAAGGGCCTCGAGGGAGGACTGCACTACCACCTGTATGAGCGTGGTAACAACCTCTCTGCTGGACAGCGTCAGCTCATCTCGTTTGCCCGTGCGCTGTACTTCGACCCGAGGGTCCTTATCCTCGACGAGGCGACCTCCAACATCGACACGGAGTCCGAAGCCGTGATCCAGTCAGCCATACGCAAGATCCTCAAGGGTCGTACAAGCATCATTGTCGCACACCGCCTGTCGACCATACGCACTGTGGACCGCATCCTCGTCGTGCAGAAAGGGCGTATCGGCGAATCTGGAACGCATGAAGAATTGCTCGCGAAAGGTGGCATCTACAGAAATCTCTACGAACTTCAGTCTCTGAGCGAAGAGAGAACCTGAGAACTCCCGTTCCGGGGCGACGCGTATTTCCGGAACGGTTGACAAGGTGCACTACGGCGTTATACATGCACGGGGTGGTATCATTATTGTTCCACCGGCCCGGGGAGTGTGCTGTGGAACTCATGAAGCTTGTTCTGAACCAGCGCTACAGGATCTACGAGCAGGCCGGCACATGCGGCATGGCCACGGTCTGTCTGGCCAGCGAAATAGCCACTTCCACCATCGTGACAGTCCTCGTCCTCGAGCCGCCTATCACACGCGATGCCGGCATTGTCCGGCGGTTCCTCCGGTCCGGCGAAATGGGCTGTCACGCAGGACACCCGTATGTGGCACCCGACGAAGACTACGGTCAGGAACAGGACATTTGTTACATGGTGATACGGTCCGGTCAGCAGGGAGCCACGCTTGCCGAACTGGAGAGCAAGAGCCGGGTATTGCCCCTGGTTCAGGCTGCATGGATCAGCGCATGCATTGCCTCGGCCCTCGAGGGGGCCGTCGCGTATGGTGGCATACCATTCCATGGAGCTCTCCGCCCGACCAGTATCATCGTCACTTCATCCGGCGATGCCCAGGTGACAGGCTTTGGCACCGCGCCGGCGTCAGGAGCTCTCGACGCCGTCCTCGGGCAGGGGGCTGCCCTGTATGCAGCTCCGGAACAGACCGAGGGACGTCCCATCGATGTCCGGACCGACCTGTACACGCTGGGGACGATGCTGTACGAAATGCTGGCAGGACGTATTCCCTCCGTCTCGGAAGTCCGCTCATTCCTGACGTTTGAAGGTTCTTCCCACCTGGAGCAATTCCTGAAGGATATCCCGAAACAGCTGCACCCTGTGCTCTCCGGCCTGCTCCAATGGGATCCCGACGAGCGGTTTGCCGCTCCCGGCGACCTTATCGAGGCGTTGGAGAAGGCGGGGTTTCCTTCACCGCAGCGACCCATGATGGAGTCGGTGGGGACGGGACGGGAACACGGCCTCGACCTCGACTCCGTCGCGACTGCCGGACCGGCATTGCTTGAAGTACCCATGGTCTGCCTGGAGCAACTGTATGTTCAGGAGCAGACGAGCGAGCGTCCTCCGAGCCGATCAACAGTATCACCGATCGAAGCTGTGTGGAACAAAGAGGTCCCTCTTCCTGAAGAGGGATCGTCGTGGGAGACGGCTGCCCCGCCTTCCGTCCAGCCTGCTGCATTGCCGGCCGTTCCAATGCCTCCACACCGGCGGCATTGGGTAACACCGGTCGTGGCTGGAGTGCTGGTTGCCACCGTCCTGTTGTATGTTGCGATCGCCAAACCCTTCAATGGTCCCGGTGGAACGGCGGTCAACCCTCCGTTGGGCCAGACCGTCACAGCGGGCACACTCAGTGTCACGTCGACAC
>JBAQYC010000236.1:0-5929 GCA_049299835.1 Candidatus Cryosericum sp.
CAGCCACACTCCCTTATGTGGACGTGCGGCCCGGTTACTGGGCACACAGATCCATTGAGGCCTGCTTCATCAGGGGCATTATCAGAAATCCCGACCCCGGCATCGAATCCAGCGGGAAACTGGATCCCGAAGGGAACTGTACGCGTGCCCAGGCATGTGTTCTTCTCAGCCGCCTGCTTGCTTTGAAACCCTAGTTCTGCAACAGGGACGGTTCCGGATACTTCGACAATGGTGTCCACCCTCTGCTGCAACGCCCCGGATTGCTCCGGGGCGTTTCGTATTCAGAGAACCCTGGCGAACAGCTAATCTTCTTCGTCGTCTCCAGCTTTGCCCGCTTCTTCCTCTTCCTTTTCCTCGTCGTCCCAGTCGGTGTCGCTGTCGGCAAGGTCCTCAAGGATGTCCTGAAGGTCGTCCAGCCGGTCCATCAGATCATCAATGGCATCATCCGTCAGCAAGGAATCATCGATCTGTTCATATGCTTCATCAAGTTCTGCACGCAGGCGTGCTGCTTCTTCTACTGTAACATTGTCTTCATCGAGTTCGCTGATCTTCAGTTCGAGCGTGCTGACGATTCCCTCGAGACGTACTCTTTCGTCATCCATGAATGCCTCCCATACAAATATTTGGGTTTGATGTCGGCACTATAGAGAAAACGCTCCACGTTGCAAGCCTCTGAAGTAGAAATGCAGGACGGCCGGGCAAAAACCCGGCCGTCCATACTGTCCAAGTGGAGGAAGACTACTGTGGCGAGGTCTCGCTCTTTTCGACGGACGAGCCTTCAACCGTCGGCTTCGCCGGCGCATCGACCAACTCTACAGCGATCGTGTAGGACGCCGCCAGAGCGGCGACCGCCCCGATGGCTGCCCAAACAGGAAGCAGGACGGCTCCCACGACGCCTGCGGTGAGCGGTACCTCAAACAGCGTGACCCCGTCTTTGTTTTTTATCGTCACGCGCCGGACGTTGCCCTCGTGAACCAGATCCTTGACCTGTTGCAGCAGCTTCTCGCCACTGACCTTAAACTCTTCCGTTCGAGTGCTCATGTCTCATCTCCTCTGATGTTGTTGTAAACTCACTAGACTACTGTGCTGCATATGTCCTGTCGTCACCTTGTGTACACAGGTAAAGGAGGCAAGGTTACATGGATGACCCCCGGCTTCGTCCAGGAACGACAGGACTGCTTTGTCGTGATACGGGAGATTGTGTTCAGGAAATGGTAATGAATTCATTGTGGTGCCTGGGTTATGATTTCGGACAATTATCGGTATCATAGCAATAGATGCTGATTTGCTGTACCTGGTTTGATAGACCGTCACACAGCTCAAGGCGAAAATCGAGGTAAAGACGCCTGCTTTTGGGGCGACAATCAGGAACATGAGTGTTGAAGACTACTTCATTTATCTCAGGGAGTGACATGATGACAAAGGACACGATAGCGATCATCACCGACAGCAGCTGTGACATACCAAAAGACTATATTGAACAGCACCATATCTTCTCGCTGCCTCTTCAAGTCAACATGCCGGAAGGACAGTTCTTTGACGGCGTCGACATCACGCCTGATGAGGTCTATTCTCGAATGCCAAAGGTGATACCCTCTACCTCTCAACCCTCTCCGGGCCACGTTCAGCAGCTGCTTGAGCGAATCAAGCAAGAGGGCTACAGGGAAGCTATCGCCGTATGCATCTCGTCGGGGCTGAGCGGAACATACAGTGTCTTTTGCATGTGTGCAAAGGAAGTCGAGGGATTGGTTGTGCATGTCGTTGACAGCCACCGCCTCTCCATGGCCCTGGGGCTTCTCGTGATGCAGGCTGTCGAGATGAACGAAGCAGGACGCTCCTCTGGAGAGATCCTGACCGCCTTGAACGACGGCTGGAAGAAAACCAATGCATTCTTCTGTATGCCGTCTCTCAGCTACCTCATCAAGGGTGGCAGAATCGGCTTGGTGGAAGGCACCATAGGTACGCTGCTGAGGATCATACCGGTCATCTCGATAAACGACGAAGAAGGTCGCTACTACACGTATGCGAAGATGCGCAGCTATCCCCTCGCCATCAAGAAGATAGAGGAAACTATCAGAAACCTGGTGAAGAACAGGATCGTCAATGTTGCTGTCATGCACGGCGGAGCCCTGGAGCAGGCGAAGAGAGTCCATGCCTCTCTGGCAACCATGGAGGGTCTGCGCAGCATCTACATGAGTCAGATCAGTCCTGCACTGGGAGTTCACACTGGTCCGGGCCTGCTGGGCATTGCCTATCGGGTCATCGACTGAATTGTCCGCGGTCCAGCATCAGTAGCCGGAAGCCATGCTGACATAGTCGGGGACCGCCACTTTCGAGAGGGGCCCGGACCAGCACAATCAGTGCGCTGGGTCTGTCGGGCCGTCGTTTCGTCCCACCTCGTGAATCTGGCGTTTCGAGCGCGCTGGTACGGCTGGCCCGTGAGGCTATACTATTGGTGGACGCGGCTCCGCCGCGGAAGGGAGGAACCTCATGGAGAAGCGACCATTTGGCAAGACCGGTGTCGAACTCCCGATCCTGAGCCTCGGATGTCAGCGACTGGTGAATGAGGAAGGTTGCGACCAGGACCATGCCGTCGCCATTATTGAACGGGCGCTGCAGCGTGGCATCTCGTACTTCGATACCGCGCCTGCCTACTCGGAAGGTGAGAGTGAGCGGCGCGTCGGACTTGTGGCAATGAGCCGGCGAATGGACATGTGGATAGCCACCAAGGTCAATGAGACCACGCGGGACGGTGCACGCCGACAGCTTGAAGCCAGCCTCGGCCGACTTCAGACCGACCATGTGGAAGAAGTGCGTCTGCACAATGTCTTCAACTTCGATCGGCTTGACGCCATGACCGGCAAGGGCGGCGCGCTCCAGGCCCTGATCGAAGCGCGGAACGAGGGGCTGGTCCGGTTCATCAGTATTTCGGGGCACGCGAATCCCCAGGTCCTGGTGGAGGCGATCCGGCGGTTCCCGTTCGACACGGCCCTGTGTGCCGTCTCAGCGCTGGACCACTTCATCTACAGCTTCGCAGAGGAGTTCCTGCCGTTCGCCCTGCAGAAGTGCATGGGCATTGTTGGCATGAAGGTTCTGGGCTACGGTGCTCTCGCTGACGACTGGCAGCGAGCTCTGCGATACAGCATGGGTCTGCCGGTCACGACTGTCATCACCGGCTGCTCCACGATCGAGCAGCTGGACGGCAACATCGACGTCGCCGAAAACTTTTTGCCGATGACCAGTATTGAGCGTCTGGCGTTTTTCCGGGACATCCTGCCAATGGTGACGCCGCAGAACATGCCCTGGAAGTCGAAGGAGTGGGCGCGCAAGGAATGGATTGAGCGGAAAGAGCCGTTCGGACTAACACGCAGCGGCTGCCAGTGACGGCAGGCCGTACCGAAAAGGGGGATGCTGATGCAGCACGAACTGACAGCGCACGTGGACCTGCTGAACGACAAGGGTGAACTGAACGCCAGAGGGTGGGCGCGACAGCTGATAGCCTCCTACAACCGCGAAAGCATCGCCGCCGGTTGGCTGCGCATCAAGGAGTGGGACTACTACTGTGTCCTGGCTCCGGACTATGGCATCGCCATGACTATCTCGGATGTCGGCTACCTGGCCAATTTCTCCGTAAGCTGGCTGGATTTCGTGAAGCGAACCGAGGTAACGGCAACCATCATGAAGCCATTCACCCGCGGGTCCCTCAACTTGCCGCGCACGTCCGAGACAGGCGACATCGCCTACAAGAACAGCCAGATCGATATGCGCTTCACGCGCAACCCGGCATCGCGAGTGCTGACCCTGGATTTCCCGGGTTTCGACCGTGGCCAGGGAATCAAGGGCAGTCTGCGACTGGACCAGGACCCGTCGCTGGAGAGTATGGTCATCCTGACGCCATTTGAGAATGCGCCGAAAGCCTTCTACTACAACCAGAAGGTCAACTGCATGCCCGCGACCGGGACCATCACCGTCGGCGGCGTGGACCATGTCTTCGACCCACAGACCTCGGCCGGCGTCCTCGACTGGGGTCGGGGGGTCTGGACCTATCGCAACACCTGGTATTGGGGTTCCGGCTCCGGCCGTGTGGATGGACATTCCTTTGGATTCAACATCGGCTACGGCTTTGGCGATACCAGCGCTGCCAGCGAGAACGTCATCTTCTGGGACGGCAGAGTTCACAAATTCGACCGCATCGAGTTCCAGATCCCACCAGACTCCTTCGTCAAGCCGTGGAAGTTCGTGACTAGTGATGGCCGATTTGACATGGACTTCGAGCCCATTCTGGATCGCCATGCCAGGACCGACATCGGCGTCATCAAGACCATTCAGCATCAGGTTTTTGGGCGCTTCACCGGTGATGCCGTCCTCGACGACGGGACCCGGGTACATCTCGACCACTTCCTCGGTTTCGCCGAGAAGGTATTCAACCAATGGTGAGGCCATTATGAGCGCAACACGGATTCTTCCGGTAGCAGTACGCAACGCGGGCGACCTTGCCACGATCTGTGCAGGAGAGGGCGCGAAATCCGACCCGCTATGGGAGCGGGCGATCAAGGCCAAGAGGCAATGGGTCCGCGATCGTCTTGCCGAGATGGGAACGTTTGCCTGGGTCGCCTACAACGGCGCCGACCCGATCGGCATGATCCAGTGCCATCCTGACCGCGACGACGCCGGCGTCGGTGTGGCCGTCATCGATTGTATCTGGGTGCCCAAGAAGTCCCGGTGGGGACGCGGAATCGGCAGCAAGCTTCTGGCCGAGGTCGAGACGACGATGCAACGCCAGCATCACTGGTTCGACGGCAAGCCTGCAGACGGGATGGCCGCCATGGCCTTTCATGGCGAGGCTGAGGGTCAGCAGTCTGCTGAATCGTTCTACCTGCACCATGGGTTTGCGCATGTCCCCGGCGATCCAGACCTGATGTTCAAACCCTTCCTGCAGGAAACCATCTGGACGCCAACCCTTTTGGGCGCGCGCCCGACAACCACATTACCCGACGATCAGGCTCGCGTCACGGTGCTGCTTGGACCTCTCTCGTGCCCCTTCCAGTACCGTGTCCTCAGCCAGACCGGCACATATGTCGCCGAGAAGCTAAGCCTGCCGGTCGTGGAAGTAGACGCTGCAGGAGACCCTGAGGGCTACGCGGCCCGTGGAAGCCGGCCCGGCATCCTTGTTAAGGGTCGCCTGCTGGAACATGATCTCTGGCAGCGTGAGAAGCTCGACCAGGAGTTGACCGGGTTGTAGTATCCCCCGGAAGGATCATACGCGATATCGGAGCCCCGCATATCGGGGCTCTTTCATGTACAGAAGAAACGTCAGACTCCAGTTTAGTCCGCAGGGATGCCGAACAGGGGCCCCGTCTGCGTGCGGAGCACACCAGCCTTTGGAATAACGTACGATATGCCGTCCACATATTCCGGCAGACCCGGGAAAGCGACTGATTCCACGTCCGCGTACGCCACGTCCTTGTAGGTCATCGCGATGCGTGCCATGACGCTGAACGACATGTCGGTCGTCACCGCCGCCTGGACGGAGCGAATAATGGCAGGCAAACGCATCAGTGTCCGCACCTCTTTTGTCTGGTCGATGACGGCTGCCAGGAGCTTCTTCTGGCGCGCTACACGCCCATGGTCCTCACCGGCCCAGGTACCGAAATCCCCAACGGCATCCATCCTGAACCGCGCATACTCCAGTGCCTGTTCGCCGTCGAGATGCTGGACGCCCGGCTGCAAATCGATGGTTACGTCAACCGCCTTGTAGAGCATCCTCTCCTCAACGTCGATGGTTACGCCACCGAGGGCATCGATGATGGCGGCAAACCCTGCAAAATCGGTCTTGACCGTGTAGTCGATGCGGAGACCTGGGAGCAGATCTGTTGTGATGGTGTCGACCAGCAAGCTTGTTCCGCCACCCCGGTAATACCCGCTGGAA
>JBAQYC010000237.1:0-4758 GCA_049299835.1 Candidatus Cryosericum sp.
CCGTCACGCTCGAGGATGCCGAATGCGATGTGGATGCGACTGGATTTGGCGAGCTCGGCGAAATGAGTCGTTGCCGGACCAGGAACCGGTTCTCCCAGCATCAGGTCATGTCTGGGATCGTCGTTGAGGATCAGTCCCGTGGTCGCAGCTTCCGAGAACAGGACAAGGTGTGCCCCTGCCTTCGCCGATTGTGTCACTGCAAGGTCCATTCGCTCGATGTTCTTCGCCGTGTCTGCCCCGACACGATGTACCACCAGTGATACGTTCATTGTTGCTCCTCCTTTTCAAGTTCGACTCCCGGCAGTCACTATGCAATGCTGAAGCCCTCCAGGCACGCAGGACCGTCAAGCGCTCTATTCTCATAATAGGTGAACGTCGTTCTTTTGCAATATTGCCCGTCACTCGCCGGAACGCGTGATGCACTATGGGTCAAACTCGGGACTGGGATTGACCTCTGCATCATTGCCATATCCCTGACGCTCCCAGAATCCCTTGAAATCGGGGTCGGTCGACAGCTCGATGCGGACGACCCACTTGCACCACTTATATCCGAGCTTGTCCTCGGCCGCCAGCTGAAACGGATAGCCATTGCGGGCGACCAGGTCGCCATTGTTGACGCGGTATGCCAGCAGCATGTTGCGCTCGAGTACGGTGGCGAGAGGAAGGGACGTGGTGTAGTCGTCTTCGCCGTGGAAAATGACGGTGACCGCTGACGGCAAGGGTCCAGCCAGTGCCAGCAGGTCCTTCATGAGGACGCCTTCAAACAGGCCCGTTGCACTCCAGCCTTCTACGCAGTGCAGCGTAATGAGTTTCTGGTAGCGTGGGCGCGCGAGGACTTCGGCGTAGGTGAGACGCTGAGGGGTCTGTACAGCCCCGTCGATAATCAGCCGGTACGATGTGATGTCTACCGTCTGTGGACCCTTGACTGAGTTGTCTTCCAGGGTCTTGAAATCCGTCAGTGGCTTGCCCTGGTACTTGTTGATTTCGACGGTCCCCAGATCCTTTGCCGGTTCCAGAGGGCCCTTGATGTCTTTCTCCTGCGGTGCGGGGGACCCGGCGGTACAGCCCCAGATCGTACCAATGAGAAGTGCCAGGAGGACAACGCAGATGATGTGTAATGGTCTTTGCATGGCAACTCCTTTCTGCGTCGGGCAGAGGGTGATCCGCGGCGACGCTCTTCTACCTGAAGTGTAGCGTGGCCCGCTGCAATCGCAACATCGGGGGACGCGTGGCGTCCGGTGCAATGTTCCATCACAGTTGCAGGGCTTGGCGCGGACGCCCGGATGCATATATTCATCTCCACGCGGTCAGTTAACGGCCACTTGCTCCGCGATAAAAATGTGCTAAAGCGCCGAGGAACGACGGACATCTGTCGCCTCACGCTGTGACGTGGGGCGGTTTTCATTTCAGCCACCTCCCTCCACAGCACGGGCAGCGGTGCTGCGTGGGTGCAGGAATAGACATATTGACGGCCGTGGGCCCCATGTGGGTTCTTTGTCATGAGGTGGGAGGAACGAGCATGGAACGAAAGCATCTCTTTACATCCGAAGCGGTGACCGAAGGGCATCCGGACAAGGTAGCCGATGTCATTTCGGACGCCATCATCGACGCCTATCTGGAACAGGACCCGCATGCGCATGTGGCAGTGGAGACGATGGTACAGGGGACGCTGGCAATTGTCTCGGGCGAGGTCGCTACCCGAATGGGCGTTACTGTGCCGGTTGAGCAGATTGTGCGGGACACGGCGCGGCGCATCGGATACAACCGCGACGAGTATGGGTTCAACGCCGACACCTGTCACGTCATGGTCGCCACCGACCGGCAATACAGTGACATCAGGCAGGGCGTCGACACCGCGCTGGAGTGCCGCAATGCGGGTGGCGACGAGACCATCGACGTGTTCGAGCGGACAGGCGCTGGCGACCAGGGGTTCATGTTCGGCATTGCGTGCGACGAGACCCCGTCCTCATGCCGTTCCCGGCTTACATGGCCAACAGGCTGGCCCATCGTCTGGCGCAAGTCCGCAAGGACGGGACGGTCACGTACCTTCGTCCCGACGGCAAAACACAGGTGACCGTCGAATACCGGGGCAACGCTCCGTTGCGCGTCACCGCGGTCGTCGTCTCCAAACAACATGACCCCGACGTGGCCCACGAGCAGATCGTGCGCGACATGGTCGAGCACGTCATACGGCCTGTCATCCCTTCTGCGATGCTGGACGCGGAGACGAAGTACTACATCAACCCGACCGGCCGGTTCGTCATCGGGGGACCAGCCGCGGACACGGGTTTCACCGGCCGCAAGCTGATCGTCGACACGTATGGCGGCATGGGCCGTCATGGCGGAGGAGCCTTCTCGGGCAAGGACCCGACCAAGGTCGACCGTTCCGCCGCGATGGCCGCGAGGTACTGTGCCAAGAACATCGTCGCTTCTGGCCTCGCCACGCGATGCGAAGTCCAGGTCGCCTATGCCATCGGCGTCGCGCATCCGTTGTCTGTCTATGTCGATACGTTCGGGACCTCCACGATCGATGAAGAGTTGATCGAAAAGGCGCTGGCCCGGGTGGTTGACCTGAGGCCCGAAGCTATCATCCAGCACTTCAATCTGCGGCGCCCCATTTACAGTCCTATTGCCTGCTACGGTGCATTTGGCCGTGATGACCTCGACCTGCCCTGGGAACGGACCGACATTGCGGACAGGCTGCGGTCGCTGGTGGGGCAGCTGGAAGTCGTCGTCTAGTTCGATTTCCTCGAGGAATGTCAATTGTGAACCCCTTTGTACCAGGTACAATGGGGTTCACAATTCAGGAGGAGGGGATCAGGGAGCGAAGCACGGCGAGGTTGCGAGCGTAGGCGCCGTCGCCGCCGGGTGTCTCCAGGATGCCGGGTATCCTGGAGAACCGGGTGTCGGCAAGCAGGAGGCGAAACGGTTCCAGTCCGATCTCACCTTGACCGATTTCTTCATGTCGGTCGATCTTCGAACCCAGTGCACCCTTTGAGTCGTTGAGATGGAACGCCCGGACATTGTCCAGTCCGAGGGCACGGTCCAGCTCATGAATAGTTGCGGCGTATCCTTCCCGAGAGCGGATGTCATAGCCTGCGCCGAAAACATGGCACGTATCGATGCAGAATCCCACACGTGTGGAGAAGCGGCACAGACTTCGTATGGCGGCGAGTTCCTCGAATGTGCCACCCAGCACGGAACCGGCACCCGTGGTGGCCTCGAGCAGCACCATGGTCCGGTACGCGTGGGAGTGCCGGAAGATGAAGTCCAGGCTCCTGGCAGCTACCTGGATCCCCTTCTCGGCTCCCTGGCCACGGGGAGCCCCGGGGTGAACGACGAGGTAGGGGATGCCCAGGTGTTCCGTTCTGCCAATGTCGCTGACCATGCAGTCTCTGGACTTGGCCAGAAGATCGGGTTCGCGGGCGGCAAGGTTGACAAGGTAGGCGGCGTGCACCGTCCCGGGGGCCAGGTGATTCAGCCTCATATTGCGTTTGAACGCCGCGATTTCATCACGCGACAGGGGCGGCGCCTGCCACTGAAGCTGGCTCTTGGTGAAGATCTGGAACGTCTCGCATGTGCACTCGAAAGCATTCCGAGGGGCGTTTGCCACTCCCCCCGCAATGGATACGTGTGCCCCGAGGATCATCGTCCCGGCCTTTCGCTCACCTCACGCGCGAGGTAGAACGTCTGACCGCCGTACTGCTCGATCCTGAAGCGTGGATCGGTTCGCAGTGTGTCCAGAACCGGCAGAGGGTCGATCCCGGAATTGACGAGCAGGAGGGTTGCCTGGTCCTCACGCATCGGGTGTCTCTTACAGACCTCGGCGAGCGTCTCCAGCGGATCCGTACCGACGGCGATGGTGAAGGCGCCGAAGTCGAACCCGGACAGCTGTGCTCCTCCAAGGGCTTTCTCGGCAAGCATCAGTGCTTCGGGCGTGACGGGGTGAGCAAAGTCCTCGGCGGGAGGCCGGATGGGGGTGTCGACGAAGACACGGTCCGGCTTGACGTCCTGCAGGACCCATCGCGTTTGTGCCAGCGTCTCCGGCGAGTCGTTTATGCCCTCGAGCAGCATCATTTCGACCCAGAGTTGACCCCGCCTCTGCGTGTGGGCAAAGTCCAGCAGTCCCTGTTTCATGGCTTCGAACGTGATGCCCGGACATGGCCGGTCGATGCGGCGGAAGAGCTCCTCCGTGGGAGCGTTGAACGAGGTGAGGACAATGTCAGCATAGGCCAATGCCTCGCGGACGGCAGGTTCCGACAGCAGTGCGCCGTTGGTAATGACCGCGATGGGAATGATGGTAAGTGCTTGCGCCTTCTGGATCAGTTCTCCCAGGCGAAGATAGAGAGTCGGTTCGCCGTTGCCCACGATCGAAATGTGATCGAGCGGCGGCGACACGTGCCGGAGCGCATCTTCCAGCTCAGCGATGATAGCCTCCAGGCTGAAGTACTCTTCGCGCTCGTTGGTGAGGTGGTCCGTCCGACCGAGCATGCAGTAGATGCAGCTGAAGTTGCACGTCTTGTCGGGGATGGGACTGATGCCGAGACTGCGGCCCAGACGCCTCGAGGGGATAGGACCGTAGACGTACCGGTAGCTCATGGGATGGATCTCCTTTCCGATGCGGTTCGCACGCGTACTGTGTGCCGTGCTACAGGCGACGTGTTCGCCGAGGGACAGCTCTGTTCCAGTGGACAGCCGTGGCATGAGGGTCGTGTCCGGCAGTGTTCCTTGGCCAGACGGACCAGCAGGGCATGGAAC
>JBAQYC010000238.1:0-2039 GCA_049299835.1 Candidatus Cryosericum sp.
CCATAACCCAGACCGGTCTCACTGCCATGCATGAGGTACGGTGCGAGACCAAAGACGCCGGCCGGGGCGAGCGCGAAGGTGAAGCTGATGCCGAGGAAGAGGAGCAGGACACTGCCCCTGAGGGCGCCGAGAAGGATGACGAACCCTGCAAACATCAGACACGCCAGGGCTATGCCTCGACCCTGCCAGCGCCGGCGGTCCAGAACGTGTCCCATGAATGTCGAAGCCGCAACAGGGAAGACCATCAGGACACTGACCATGGTGCCTGCCGCCTGTGGAGACATACCGCGTCCGACCAGCAGGTCGTTGCCGAACGTCAGCAGGACCATCGTTCCTGAATTCCAGAACATCCACACGAGGCCGAGCATCCACACCTGGGGACTCAGGCGCCGCACGCCCGCGATCAGTGAGACGGGGGGCTCGTTATGCCGGGGTTCCGGGTCTCGGTAGAACAGGACGTATGCGACAGCTACGATGCAGGTAAAGACCAGGCACGCCCAGACGGGGGTCTGCCAGCCCCGTGCGGCGGCAAGGCGTGAGAAGGCCAGCTGGCTGACGAGGATACCTGCTGGGACCGCCGTGTTCATGGTGCCCATTGCGGCGCCAAGATGCCTGGTGCCGGCGAAGTTCTCGCTGATGATCTGCGCGCCGAGGATGGACAGCGTCGCTGAGCCGACACCCATCGCAAGCCGCGCCATCAGCAGATTCACATAGGAGGTCGACAATGCAAACCATGCTTCGGCGAGGATGAGACAGGCGAGCCCCAGGAGCCCGACGGTCCGGCCGCCCCAGCGGTCGGCAAGGTAGCCGACCACCGGCGAGACAAAAATGCCGAACAGGGCCAGCGACGACATCAGCGTCCCCGCCTGCCTGGCGGTCATACCGAGTGACGTCTTCATGATGGGGATGACGGGTGGCAGGAACTGGAGCGAGAGCGCGAAGGCGACAGTCAGAGCATATCCGGCGACCAGGTACCATAGTTTTCTGTTCACGGGACTCCTTTTCGACAATTGTGAATCCTCTTGTACCTGGTACAAGAGGATTCACAATCTCAGGTTGTCAGGGTTTCTGCAGCGTCACGAAGCGGACGGCATTCCGGAATTCGCGCACGCCACCACCTTCGCGGACGACCTCGGCCAGCTCCTCGGGATCCCGGGCGACACAGCCCGACAGGGCGTTGACGCCATAGTCGAACATGAGTACCGAGAGAGGGGTCGATGGGCCGACGAGTATGACCCAGGCGTTGCAGGCGAGTTCCAGCAGGCGTGGCAGGCTCTTGTTGGAGAGCGCGGAGCCCGTGATGGCGACGACGTCCAGGTGGGGCAGGAGATACTCTTCCGCCTGCTGGGGCAGGTCGCCTTCCTTGGGTCGCTGTTCAAAGATGGTCAGAGCCCCAGCGACGGAACGGATCTCGTCGATCCATGGGAAGTGTCCGATGACGCCGACCTTCTTGCCGGCCGCTTTCCTGAGCAGGAGGTCACGCCCGTTGACTTCGTCGGCGCCCGCAAAGCGCGAGGTGATGTTGCACGCGGCACAGATGGCCGCCATGCCGATCGCCGCTTCCCGCGGGTCCCAGGACAGTGAAAGCTCGGCCAACTCTACCAGCGGTTTTCCCCGCAGATGAAAGGATGTGCTGTGCCCCTCGGTGGTGGTCGGCCTGAGCGACAGGGACAGGCCTGTGGCATGTTCCGTCTGCACGAGGGACCAGATCTGGCCGGCGATGGCGTCCTGAGCAGGCTCGTCGTCACACTGCGCGATCAGGTCGCGATACAGGGCATCATAATCGAGAGGAGACGTGTGGCGTCGCATGGCTATTTCTCCAATGACGGCAAGTCTTCGAGATCGACTTCGCCGGCCTTGCTCCTGAGGTGCTTGCGATTGAGCCAGGTGAAGCCCTTGTCATACGTGATGACGGCCATGTCGATGGGTCCGCCTACGCCGGTCATGTCGCCCGGATCCATGAGCACTCCATCGCTGAAACGCTGGATGGCGGTCGTAGTCTCGATGGCGAGCTGGCAGAAGTCGACGGCGTCCTGCAG
>JBAQYC010000239.1:0-3693 GCA_049299835.1 Candidatus Cryosericum sp.
AGCGCAGAGCAGCGTGCGCACAAGGAGCAGTCACAGATCGATGCGGCGTCGCACAGCGAGTAACGGCGACGTCAGGGGACCACGCGCGGCGCGTTTGAGCAGGCACTCATGAGTCCGGTTCGCACAAATGCGATAACGGCGATCCCGACCCTGTCTGCGAGAGCAATTGCCTGAGCAGTCGTAGCACACCCCGACGCCGGTACCGGTATACCGGCATGGGCTGCCTGGACAACCGCCTGGGCCGGCGTATGTCCCGTCCCCATCAGGATTGCCTCATTTGCCGTCGGCCGCCAGAGGCCCCCAGCCTGCTTGGATGTTGCGTTTTCGGAGCCACAAAGATATAATAGATGTGGTTATCAGCGCCGTTTGCAAGGAGGCCCTCATGGGCAGGATTACAGAGTACTATCGCGCAGCATCTGTGGAGGATGCGTTCGCCAAAGCGAAGCAGCTCGGCTCTGTCGCCGCATATGTCGGCGGTGGCGTGGAGCTGGTCCTTCGCCGGAACCCGGAAGTCACGACTCTGATCGATCTGTCCCGCTGTGGTCTCGACTACATTGCACCAACCGCGGAGGGGATCGAGATCGGTTCGCAGACCACGCTCACGACAATCAGCCGCAGTGCAGACATCAGGCAATATGCCGGCGGTTCGCTGGCCTGGTGGACCGGACGTATCGCGCACAACAACCTGCGAGACATGATCACCGTCGGCGGAGCCATCGGACGCAATCAGCCATGGAACGACGTCGTGCCACATCTCGTCGCCCTGGGCGCACAGGTGCGGCTGTTTGACGGTGCCGAACACATCATGCCTCTCGCAGGATACATCGAAGCGAAGCAGCCGGGGGTGATCATCAAGGGTGTCCTGCTGCCGGCGGCGAATGCCGGTTCGAAGGGATTCATGTGGCGGTTCACGCGTACCCGGCAGGACATCTCGACACTGCACTTCTCCGCACTTGTCAACTGCGATGGCAATGTCATAAGGGCGGTCAATCTGGTTTTCGCCGGACGCCCGGGTCATGCGGCTCTCTACCCCAGACTCTCTGAAGAGCTTGCCGGGAAGACGCTGTCACATGAGACGTTCGCCAAACTTGCAGAGATTGCCCCCGATGTCGTCGAAGTCGGCACTGACCTTCGTGCAACGGGCGAGTTCCGGCGTGAGCTGGTGCGGGCAGCTATCGTGAGCCTGGAAGAGCACATGACAGGGGTGGCACAATGACGATCTCAATAACGATGAATACCGTTGCACGTTTCTTTGAAGCTCAACCGGGCGAGGTTCTCCTCGATGTCCTCAGGCGTGAGGGCTACCTCGAGGTGAAGGGCAGCTGTCACTCGGGAGACTGTGGCGCGTGCACCGTTCTGCTGGATGGGCGTCCTGTCGCTTCATGCCTGGTCCTGGCTGCCAAAGCCGACGGACACGCGGTGACGACCGTCCGTGGCATAGGGGATCAGGCTCACCCGCATGCCATCCAGGACGCGTTTGTACGGAATGGTGCTGTACAGTGTGGCTATTGTGTTCCAGGAGCTATCACTTCTGCCAAAGCGTTGCTGGACGACAATCCTGATCCCACCGAAGAAGAGGTCCGGCTGGCAATGGATGGCAACTACTGTCGATGTTCCGGCTATGAACAGCAGGTCGAGGCAGTCCTCGATGCCGCGTCGCAGCTCCGGAAAGGAGACACGAAATGAGCGCAGAGAGGAAGGGGTTCCGTCACCTGACTGAGGGGTCGTACCCTGCGACTCATGTGGTCGGCACGTCTGTCGACAAGGTCGACGGCTACGCGCTGGTCAGTGGAGCCCCGATGTACACGGACGATATTGCGGCACGTGATTTTCCGAGCCGTCTGCATGGAAAGATCCTGACCAGTCCGATCGCGAACGGCCTCATTGACACGATCGATACCAGCGCTGCAGAGGCACTGCCCGGCGTCCGTCTCGTGCTGACCTGGAAGAATACGCCGCGTACGTTCTACACGACGGCCGGACAGGGCTGGCCGGAGCCTTCTCCCTACGACAACCAGATGTTCACGGAACGCGTACGCTTCGTAGGTGACCGGGTGGCTGCTGTCTTTGCAGACACCACAGAAGTGGCCGAACAGGCGCTCAAGCTTATCAAGGTGAGCTTCAAGGAAGAACCTGCTGTTCTCGACGCCGACGATGCGATGAAGCCGGGAGCTCCGATCGTGCATCCGGAGGACCCGAAGGGCGCCTATGACGCTGTACACAATGTCGCGGCCCATGTGGACATCAACGTCGGTGACGTCGACAAGGCGTTGGCGGAATCCGAGGTCACCATCTCTGAGACGTTTCAGACGCACTATGCTCAGCACACCCCGATGGAGACGCATACGGCGTTCGCCTATACGGATGACATGGGGAAGATCGTCATCGTTTCGAGCACCCAGGTCCCCTGGCACGTGCGGCGCATCGTCTCGAGGGTTCTTGGCCTTCCCATGAGCAAGCTGCGTGTCGTCAAGCCCCGGATCGGCGGCGGTTTTGGCACCAAGCAGGAGATCCTCATTGACGACCTCGTGGCCTGCGCAACTATCAGAACAGGGCTGCCGTGTGAGATCGAGCTGACGCGCAAGGAGGAGTTCGTGTCGTCCCGGACCCGTCACCCGATGAAGATCGATATGAGCATCGGCTGTGACGCACAGGGACACTTCAGGGCTCTCAGGATGTACGTTCTCAGCAACACCGGCGCTTACGGCAGTCACAGTCTTACGGTCATGTCCAACACCGGCAGCAAGACCCTGCCGCTGTACAACAAGGCGACTGATGTCCGGTTCTTTGGGGATGCAGTCTACACGAACCTTCCCGTGCCGGGGGCCTACCGTGGTTACGGCGCGACCCAGGGATACGCTGCTCTCGAGTGCACGATCGACGACCTGGCCGCCAAACTGGGTATGGATCCCATCGAATTGCGCAAGATGAACATGATCAGAGTCGGAGAGGGTTCGCCGATCTTCGAGGCTCTCGGCGAGGGCCGTCAGGGAGTCGCCCAGACGATCAAGAGCAGTTCGCTGCCGACGCTTCTCGATCTCGGGGCCGAAGCGATCGGCTGGACGGAGAAGCGCGGCAAACGCACGCGCAACGGTCACAAGGTCCGTGGCGTCGGAATGTCGATGCATATGCAGGGCTCCGGTATCCCGCTCATCGATATGGCTTCTGCTTCCATCAAGCTCAACGAGGACGGGAGCTACTTCCTGACGATGGGCGCCACCGACATCGGTACCGGTTCCGACACGATCCTGTCACAGATGGCGGCTGAAGTCCTGGGGGTCACGATGGACAAGATCAGTGCCCTTTCCAGCGACACTGACCTGACGCCGTTCGATGTCGGGGCGTATGCCTCTTCGACGACGTTCGTCTCGGGCGGCGCCGTCGTCAAGGCGGCCAAGGCGGTGCGCAACCAGGTTTTCTCGGTTGCAGCCGAAATACTGGGCGAGGAGCTGGACCAGCAGCTGGTCATCGCAGAGCCCAAGGTCGAGTGGGACAATGATCAGCCGGACCCTATCCTGTCCTTCTATCGCATGGAGGATGGAAACGTGGTGTCCGTGCGGAGTGGGAAGAAAGTCCCGGTGTCCGATATTGCCTATCGGGCTTACTACGAAGTCAATCAGAGGCAGATCGCGACGACACAGTCATTCGTGTCCCCCTACTCTCCGCCGCCCTTTGCTGCACATTTTGTAGAGA
>JBAQYC010000240.1:0-10851 GCA_049299835.1 Candidatus Cryosericum sp.
CTGTCCAGCAGGTCATGCAGTTCGTACGGCTTGGGGAGGAATCCCTGCACGCTGCCGCTGTCCAGCAGGCTGGTGATCTCATCGCCGGACGCGAAGCCTGATGTCAGCAGGATGGGAACTTTCGGAGTGAGAGCGCGAAGAGCACGAACGATTTCCCTGGTTGTCATACCGGGCATGGTCATGTCGAGCAGCACGAGATCGACGGTTCCTGGGTATTCCCGCATGGCGGCAAGAGCGGACGCTCCATCTTTTGCGGTGAGTGCCAGACAGCCGCTGCGTGTCAGCCATGTCTGAACGACGGTGGAAATGACCGGTTCATCCTCAACGATCAGGACCGTCCCGCTGCAGACGCTGTTGACGGGGGCATCCGGAGCGGCCGGGGTACCCGGAGCGGCCGGGGCGCATGGCTCCTCGAAGCATCGCGGCAGGAAGATGTCGAAGATCGTGCCGGCTTGCGCGTCCGATGTCGCGGTGATCCACCCTTCAGCCTGTTGCACGGCGCCATACACGATAGACAGCCCCAGGCCGGTACCGGCGGGTTTCGTCGTATGGAAGGGCTCAAACAGGTGCCGCATGATCTCGTCGGGAATGACGGGGCCCGTGTTGTGGATGCTCACGTGGACGAAGTCCCCCGGACGGGCGAATACATGAGACTGGACATATGTCTCGTCGACCGTCATGTTCTGAACGTGGATGGTCAGCGTGCCCTTTCCATTCATAGCGTCGCGGGCGTTGACGACCAGGTTCAGGATGATCTGGGTCACCTGTGACTGGTCCATCAGGATAGTCCAGGGGTCGGGTGCATAGTCGCGAATGATATCAATCGTGGCCGGCAGTGATTGACGAACGATCAGGAGGGCATTCTCAACGGCGGCATTGGGATCCATGGGGACAGGCATGACGACGGCACTGCGGCCAAACGTCAGAAGCCCTCTGGTGAGGTCCGCCGCACGGCGCGCGCTCAGTTCCATGGCGTTCAAGTACTCCAGCAACTGGTCTCCCGGGGCCAGGGCGCCGCGCATGAGGGCCACATTGCCCAGGATGCCGGTTAACAGATTATTGAAATCATGGGCGACACCGCTGGCCAGCTCACCGATCGCCTCCATTTTCTGAGACTGCACCAACTTAGCCTGTATTGCTTCGTTCTCCGCCGCGGTGCGTCGACTCGCCGTGATGTCTTCAAGCATTGCATACACCTGATGCGGCGACTGCTCTCCCGGTCGAAACTGTGGGACCGCATTGACGCGCAACCAGTGGCACTCCTTATCCTGAGCGTTGGAGATGCCGATGATGGTGTCATGGACCTCCTGTCCGGTTCGAAGGGCGACCATCGCAGGGTGGTCCTCGCAGGGGAATGGCGAGCCATCCTCATGGATTGTTTTCCATGGGAGGTCCAGAGATGTCCTTCCCTGCATCTTGTCCAGGGTGAGTCCAAGGATACGCTGCGCGGCGGGATTGGCGCTTGTGATGGTCCCGTCATGGTCCTGGTATACGACGCCGATGCTCATGGACTCGAAGAGAGTCCGATATCGCTCTTCCGAGTCACGCAGTGCATGTTCGATCTCTGCGCGACGACGGCGAGAGGCCATCTCGCGCAGTTCGCGCTCGACGACCTGTCCCAGGCGCCGCATGTTCTTCTTCATGACGTAGTCATTGGCGCCGGATTTGACGAGAGCCACCGCCGTATCCTCACCGATCGTACCGGAGACGACCAGGAACGGAATGTCCATGCCAGACTCCCTGAGGATGGTCAGGGCGGCCGGTGCTGAGAACTGGGGCAGTGTGTAGTCGGCGAGGATGATGTCAAAGGAACCGTTTGCCAGCGCCGTCCGGAATTCAGGAGCCGTCTGAACGCGCTGCCACTGGACATCGTAACCGTTCCGCTGCACTTCGCGGACCATGAGGAGAGTGTCATCCTCGCTGTCCTCAATAACAAGAACGTGCAGGACCGTGGTGCTCATGAACGGTTCACTCAGGCCGGACGCGAGGGCGTCTGATTGAGGACGAGCCAGTAAAGGCCAAGCTGGCGGACCGCCTCGATGAACTGGTCAAAGTTCACGGGTTTGCGAATATAACTGTTGGCGCCCAGCGAATAGCTGGCGACCAGATCGCGTTCTTCTGCGGACGAGGTCAGGATGACGACGGGCAGCAGACGCGTGGTCGCGTCGGCGCGGATATGGCGCAGGACCTCCAGACCATCGATCTTGGGCAGCTTGAGATCCAGCAGGACGACGATAGGCAGGTCACTCTTGTCGTGTGATGTGTGGTCCCCCGTTCCTGCAAGATAATCCAGTGCCTCTTCGCCGTCATGGGCAACGACAACATCATTGGCGATATTGTTCTTTTTCAAGGCACGCAGCGTCAGCTCGATGTCGTCGGGATTGTCTTCTACAAGCAAGATAGTCTTGTGACTCATATGTTTTCCTCCTTGGGTTCCAGGGTGGCGGGCAGGGTGAAGTAGAACGTCGCGCCTTTGTCCGGTTCACCGACCGCCCATGTCTCGCCTCCGTGGCGACGGATTGCGCGGTGGACAGTCGCGAGTCCGATACCCGTCCCGGCGAACTGTTCCTGGGCGTGCAGTCGCTGGAAGGCGACAAACAGCTTGGTGGCATAGCGGGGGTCAAACCCGACTCCATCATCCCGGACGAAGAAAGCGGTACCGTGGTCCGGGTCCATGGTGGTGCCGAAGGTGATGGTGGCGTGCGCATTGTGAGATGTGAACTTCCAGGCGTTGTCCAGGAGATTGGCCAGCACGATGCGCAAAAGCGCGCGGTCTCCCCTGGCGGTCAGTCCGGGCTGGACGACAAAGTCAATCTCCCGTCCCGGGTTGTCCCGTGCCAGCGCTGCTCCGATATCCCGTGCCAGTGCTGAAAGGTCGACTGTCCCGATCGTCATCTCGTTGCGAGTGACGCGTGATAATCGCAGCATGTCGTCGATAAGCTCCCCCATGCGCTGGGTCGCCTTCCGGACGCGCTCAAGGTCGTGACGCCCTTCTTCAGGGATGCCGGCGCCGAAGTCTTCCAGAAATGCCTGACTGAATCCGTCGATACTGCGCAGCGGCGCCCGCAGATCATGTGAGACAGAGTAACTGAACGCTTCCAGTTCTTTGTTGGCGGCCTCCAGCTCTGCAGTGCGTCGTCGGACGTGTTCTTCAAGCTGCGAATTAAGCGCCTGCAGCTCGTCCTCGGCTTTCTTGCGTTCGGAAATGTCCTCGACCAGGCCAATGAGGTACTGGGGAGATTCCCCCTTCTGCCACAGCGGAGAAACCGTAAGATTCACCCAGATGGACGAGCCGTCCTTGCGGCGATACCGCTTCTCCATCGAGTACTCACGTGTCTCACCTCTGATCAGGCGTTCGACGTTTGCGAGGTCGTCTTTCAAGTCACCGGGGTCCGTAAGTACATGGAAGTCCATGTTCAGCAGTTCTTCACGCGTATAGCCCACAATGTCGGCAAAGCGCTGGTTGACGAAGACATACTTACCCGTTATAGTCTCGGTCTTTGTCACGCCGATAGCGGCCTGTTCGGACAGTGCCCGGAACTGGACCTCGCTGTCTTTGACTGTCTGGGAAGCCTGTTCATGCTTGAGACGGTTGACCATGAGGGAACCAAGGGCCACCGTGCCGAGAGGATAGATGGTCAGGACGGGCAATGCAATATGGCTGAGCACGCGGATAGCCGTTTGCCACGGCAGCGTGAAGGTGAGAACCAGCATGACGACATGGACGGTGTATCCAAGCCCCAGCAGGTTGCCCCACGTGAGACTCGTGAGGGGACGCCGGAGCATGCGGCGCCAAAGCATGCCTATCAATCCTGATGCTGTGATGACAGAGATCCCCATGACGGTAGCCGCACCACCCTGAACAAGCCTCAGAGCGGAAGTCAGAACCATGGCGACGACCGTAGGGACGACACCGAAGAACAGGCCGCTGATGCCGAGAAGAATGGAACGCGCGTCGAAGATGATACCGGGCTCGAAGACCCACGGAGTCAGCATGACGGCCATGGCTATGGCACCTATTCCGATCCCCGTAAGCACCTGATGCCGCCTGGAATCCAGGGGCAGTGGCTGCGTGGCGACGAGGTCATACACGAAGGCCATGGCAAGCAACAGGGCGACGTTGCTGATCAATGCTATGAATGAGTCATTGCTCATCAGCCACCTCGGCCGAACAGCGTACCAGATCAAACACCGCAGACATCACTTTTCAGCATAGACGGCACCATCAATGCGTCAAGGGAACATGGCCACAAACTTCACTTGTTTACCATAACTTGCTGGGGGCCACCCCGTTCACCTGCTCCCGGCCAACAGATCATGCACGGTCTGCAGCAACTGAGGAAGGTCATATGGTTTTGCCAGGAAACCCTGGACGAGACCTTCATCGAGTAGTGACTTCACCATATCGCTGGAGGTGTAGCCTGAATTGAGCAGGATGGGGACGTCAGGATCCCTGCGTCGCAGTGCGTGGACGATTGTGTCAGTTGTCAGTCCTGGCATCGTCATGTCCAGCAGGATCAGGTCGATATCCTCATGATGCATGTCAAACGCCTCCAACGCCTGAGCGCCGTTGTTCGCCAGCAGGACGTCGCAACCGCTGCGCGTGAGGAATGATTGTGCAACCGTCGCCACCACGGGTTCATCCTCTACTACCAGGATGGTTCCGTTACAGGTCTCATCGACGCCCCGTGCTGGGATCTCCGTACCTGTTGCAGCTGACAGGCAACGCGGCAGGAAGATATCGAACGTGGTGCCGGTACCAGGAACGGATGCCGCAGTGACCCAGCCGTTTGCCTGCTTGACTGCGCCATACACAATGGACAGCCCCAGTCCGGTTCCGGATCCAGAAGGCTTCGTTGTATGAAACGGTTCAAACAGGTGACGCATGATCTCGTCAGAGATGCCGGGACCATTGTCTCGTACACCAACATGCACGTATTCGCCTAGCCTGGCCTCCGGATGCTGCTGGACATAATCGAGGTCGATGACCTCATTGCGCACGGTGAGTGTGATCTTCCCCTCACCCTGCATGGCATCGCGCGCGTTGACCGCCAGGTTGAGCAATATCTGCGTGACCTGCGATCGGTCCGCGAGGATGTTCCACACATTGGGCTGGAAGTCGCGCACGATCTCGATGGTGGCCGGCAGAGACTGGCGCAGCAGGTCGGCGATCTCACCAATGGTAGTGTCGGCTCTGAGCGGGACAGGGAGGACCATGGCGCTGCGGCTGAAGGTCAGCAAGCCACGCGTGAGATCGGCGGCGTTCTGGGCGGCGGTCTCAGCTGCATTGAGATTCTCACGGAGCGGGTCGGCTGACGGCAGACCGCTGTGGACCAACGCAATATTGCCCAGGATGCCGGTCAGGAGATTATTGAAGTCATGCGCGACACCTCCAGCCAGTTGTCCAATGGCCTCCATTTTCTGAGACTGTAGGAGCCTCCGCTGCATGGCTTGTCTCTCTGATTCGGCACGTTTTTGCTCGGTGATATCGACTGCGTAGACGCGCAGCGTGTCTTCGCCGGGAGATGTGGTGACTGACCTGAGAAAAGTGGCCGTTCCAAGGGGCAGCTCGTCTGTCACAGGAGCGCGTTTGCATCGCAGCAACAGATTGGCTAATTCCTCCCGCGTCCCGGGCAGGAACTGCCGAGCGTCCGGATTCAGCCCGAGTCGTACGAGAGCGGCCGTGGAGGCGGGGTTGGCCAGGCGAATCGAGCCATCCAGTGCGATCTCGATCACCGGGGACGGGTTCTGAACCGGGAACGAAGCCATATGGGCCAGTTCCTGCTGCAGCCTGGTGCGGTCGGTGACGTCCAGACCGATTCCCGTGAAGTAGTGTCGTCCTTCGATCACGAGGCGAACCGCGGTGAGGTACATCGGGACGGTCGTACCGTCCTTGCGCTGCAGCAGGGCTTCAGCTTCACCGTACCCATTGGTGAGTGTCTTTCTGACTCCCTCAGTAATGGCAGACAGACTCTGCTCATCTCCCTTGTACCAGTCGGTGAGGTGCATTTGCGACAGTTCCTCGGCAGAGTACCCTGTCAGTTGCTCATGTTTCTTGTTCCACAGGATCAGCCTTTCCTGGTCGTCGTACAGATACAGGATGCCGGGGACACTGTCAAAAACCGCCTGCAACTGGTTGCGCTCCCGATCGATCTCCTGTTCCAGCTTTCTCTGGTCGGTCAGGTCATGAAGGATGTTCAATACCCACATGCCCCGTGGCGTCCTGAGGGCCTGACTGGAAAGCCATCCTGTGAACACCTCGCCTGATTTCTTCGGAAACTCCATTTCGATGTGCTGTATGTGATCCTGGGATTTGAGCGGTTCCGTGAGTCTGTTACGGCGGGTCTCCTGGTTGTTCCACAGGAAGATATCCACGGAAGTCTTTCCGACAGCTTCCTCACGGCTGTAGCCCGTGATGCGCGAGAAACTCTCGTTGACATCAATGATCGTCCCGTCTTCTGCTGTGGTCAGCAGGATGGCGTCGGGGATGTTATGGAAGGCAAGGGAAAACTTCTCCTCACTGTGGCGCAGTTCCTCCTCCAGGTGCTCCCGTCGGACGATGTCATCCTCGAGGACGATGGACAGCCTCCGGCTGAGCATCAGGAGCAGCGAGAAGGTCAACGCGATGAACAGGATCTGGTAGACGAGCAGAACGATTGCTTCGGCCGGACCAGAGTGGAGGAAGTCGCCGCTCGACGGCACGAGAAGAGTCAGGGGAACACGGATGACACCGACCAATGCATAGGCGGCAAATACGAGCCCGGCAGGCTTCGTCGCCATCCTGATGCGAGCGTCCGTCCGGCGCAGCATAAGCCAGGCGCACTGTCCACAGATGAACAGGAGGGCGACGGAGAGGTTGATGGTGAGCACTGTCAGAGTTGGATGCAGGAGACCGAAATATGTTTGCACGACGGCGAAGACAGCAAGCACCACCCAGTTCTGGAGTTGTGGTCCCCGCCGGTCCAGGTACTGTTCCAGCCCTATGAACACAAGGATGGCCCCCAGAACGTTGAGGCCGTTTCCCACAACTATTGACACGATGTCGGGCACGAACCCGCGCAGGGTGATGAGAAGGACAGAAAGTGTTTCCAGAGCGAAACCAGCCGTCCACAGTCCAAGTCCCGGTGAATGCCTGTAATGTTGCAGCCACAGCGACGCGATAACGAGGGTGCAGATGACATAGTTGGCCAGGAAGCCAATCAGGATGGTGCGGATGTCCAGGATGTTCATCCGGCATTCCCCTCCGTTGCAAGCATCAGCCTGTCAATGCGTTTCAGCAGCTCGTGGAAATCGTACGGTCCCTGGACGGTTCCGGACACTCCCCGGCGGGAGAAGTTCAGCTGGTCATAGATGTCGACCAGCGAAAGCAGCAGCGCGGCGTTGCCGACAAGTGCGGTGAAGAACTCACGTGTCACGACGAATCTCCGCGCACATCTTCCGTACAGCGGTAAGGGTCGTCAACAGTCCAGGTGACACGTCATGCCGCATGGCGCTTCTCCTCTCGGAACGGAAACGACCAGACGCAATCTTCACCACTCACATCATAGGATGCGGCAGACGCGAGTCAACTGGGCAGTCTGTCATTCTTGCGCATCCGGGGGTCTGCCTTCGGTGTGACGCATGGGTCCCCGCCTTCGCCAGGAGCAGCTCTCAGATAGGGTAGAAACGTTGACGAGAGGATGACAGGGAGCAGTGCTGGAACAATGGACCGTATTCCAATTGTGAAGTCCGCCTGCTGTTTCTCATGCAACACAGCATACACTCCTAGTTCGTTGACTGATAAGTCAATCAACAAGGTGGTGAATATGTGTCCCCGAAGTAAACAGGCAAATGCGCAAGTGAAAGATGATCGACGGAAGCAGATCCTGCTTGCCGCCCTGAACATCTTTATCAACCGAGGATTCGCCGCTGCGAAAATGAGCGACATTGCGACGGAGGCTGGCATCAGCTACGGTCTTATGTATCATTACTTCCAGTCCAAGGAAGAGATCTACGCTGAACTGGTCACAGAGGCGGTCGAGTCGTCGAAACGCGGGATCGAGCAGGTACGGGCGAGCGGCGCGGACCCGATCGACATGATCCGGTCGATCGTCGGCCTTGTTTTCAAGGCCGTCGGACAGCACCAGTTCGTGGGCTACTCCTTTCTGCTTTGGATGGAAGCGATGACGAGCCGTGGAGACGCCTTTCCCCATATTCAGTACCCGATCGGCCATGGGGCTCCATTCCACATGCTTTCGGACATGATCGAAGAGGGACAGCGCAAAGGTCAGATCGCGCAGGGTAACCCTGCAGAGCTTGCCACGACGCTTCTCTCGGCGATGCTGGGGCTTGCATCACTGAAAGTCTCCGGGACCATCACGACCATGCCCGACCCCGAAATACTTATGCGGATATTCCAGCCTGCATCGCAGGCAGTACCACGAAAGTGAGGTGACACCATGCGAAATCTCTTCAAACTCTACCGGAACCTGAAGCAATTCGCCCTTCTTATCATTGTCGGCGTTGGACTCATGTACCTGTCGGTCAGGGCCAACCTGGAACTGCCCACATTGATGTCCAACATCGTCGACAGGGGTATTGTTGCCGGCGATATCGGGTACATCTGGAAGGAAGGCGGCATCATGCTCCTGGTCTCAGCAGCGGGCGGCGTCTGTGCAGTGCTGGCAAGCCTGATGGCTTCCCGGTCCGCCCTGGGTCTGGGCAAGGTCCTTCGCGGCAAGATCTTCACGCACATCGAGAACTTCTCCCTGCACGAATTTGACAAGTTTGGCGCGTCGACGCTGCTTACGAGGACGACCAACGACGTCGTTCAGATCCAGATCAGTACCACCCTGTTCCTGACGATGATCGCAAACGCACTGTTCACCAGTGTCGGAGCTGCGTTCCTCGCGTATGCCGCAGATCCCGGACTGACGCGCATCCTGTACGTCGCCCTGCCGGTCATCGCTATCGCGATCGTCATCGTGATGAGGCTGGTCATCCCGCTGTTCGGCATGGTGCAGACCGAGATCGACAAGATCACGAAGGTCGTCCGTGAGAACCTCACCGGCATCCGTGTCATCCGCGCATTCAACCGGATCGACCATGAAAAAGCCCGTTTCGACAAAGCCAATGCCGATGTCACCAACACGTACATCAGTGTGAATCGCATCATGGCGGGGCTCATTCCACTCATGACGCTCGTCATGAACGGCGTCACGATCGCGATCATCTGGTTCGGCAGCAAGCGCATCGACACGGGCAACCTGACACTGGGCCCCATGCTTGCGTTCATGCAGTACGCCCTGCAGATCCTGATATCGATCCTGATGCTGACCATGCTGTTCATCCAGCTCCCGCGCAGCGTTGCCGCAGCCGACCGGATCGTGGCCGTCCTCGAGACCAACCCCGAGATTAAGGACGCAGCCGAGGTACGTCCCACCGAAGGCGAACGGGGTCATGTGGCTTTTCAGGATGTCGGTTTCAGTTATGACGGTGGCGAAGAGGCCGCCTTGTGCAATGTCAGCTTCGAAGCAAAACCCGGCGAGATGACCGCCATCATCGGCAGTACCGGCAGCGGCAAGACGACGCTGGTCAGCCTCATCCCGCGCTTCTATGACGTGAGCGGCGGCAAGGTCCTGGTCGATGGTGTGGATGTGCGGGAACTCTCGCAGAAAGACCTCAGGAGCAAGATCGGTTTCGTGCCCCAGAAAGCCGTCCTCTTTACCGGCACGGTTGCCGACAATATCCGCTATGGCAAAAAGGACGCAACCGATGTGGAGGTAAGGCACGCAGCCGAAGTGGCACAGGCGGCTGAGTTCATTGCCACGATGCCGGACGGATACGCGACGATGCTCTCCGAAGGCGGGCTGAACCTTTCCGGGGGACAGAAGCAGAGGCTTGCCATGGCTCGCGCCCTTGTCCGCAGGCCGGAGATCTATATTTTTGACGACAGCTTCTCGGCGCTGGACTTCAAGACGGACGCCAACCTCAGGGCGGCTCTCGGCAAGGAGACCCGTGACGCGACAGTCATCATCGTCGCTCAGCGCGTGGGCAGCATCATGAGCGCGGACCGTATCATCGTGCTGGACGAAGGCAAGGTCGCCGGCATCGGCACGCACAAAGAGTTGATGAGCACCTGTGAGGTCTACCGCGAGATCGTGTACTCGCAGCTCTCCGAGGAGGAACTGGCATGAGCGACACCAAAAGAGTACAAGAGCCTGTAATGCGTGGACCCATGGGTGGTGGAGGTCCCGGCGGTGGCATGCGCGGAGCCGTAGAAAAGCCCAAGGACTTCTGGGGCACGACCAGGCGTCTCATACAATATCTCAAACCGCAAACCGCCAAACTGATGATCGTTCTCATACTGGCCATCGCAAGCACCGCATTTGCCGTGTACGGACCCAAGATCAGCGGAAATGCCGTGAACCAGCTTATGAACGGGTTTGTCGCGAAGAGCATGGTGAGTGAGATCTCCAAGGCACAGGAACAGGCGGTGCCTGAGATCCAGAAGATCCTGCAGGGAATGCAGACTGCTCAGGACGCAGCCGTGACGCAGGCCCGGACAACGGCCAAGCTGGGCGTCGATCAGCAATTCGCTGCAAAGTTCCCAGGTGTGCCACTCCAGAAGATTCCTGGATACACGGCGGCACTTGCTGCGGCTCAGGAAAAAGCTGCGGATGCAGCAAAGGCGGCGGTTGAAAAGGGCTTCCTCGACAGCGCCAGGCTGACGCCCGCGCAGCTCACCGCCATGCGCCAGTTCGTAACGCTGCCACTCGTGAGCAGCATCACGGACTACAATAAAAAGGCCGATACCGTCCTGGCCATCATCAATCTCGGCAAAACACTACCGATGACCGGCCAGGAGAAGAC
>JBAQYC010000241.1:0-3062 GCA_049299835.1 Candidatus Cryosericum sp.
TCATTGATGTTGCCCTGAGACAGGTGGATGAAGGCACACGGCTCGATACCGCCATCCGCTGTGACATGGAAGTACTGACGAGCACCAGCGAGACAACCTCCCGTAAATGGACCGTCGTTCCAGAAGTCGGCTGCAAAGAGCGGCTTACTGGATCGAATAGCGTGGATACGGTTGTATGAGAGAAGTCTCTCCTCCGGTGTAAGCATCATGGAGAGATCGGGCGTGCGTCCGATAGGAATGTACTGGAAGTACCAGGCGATTTTGGCGCCCTTGTTGATCATATGGTCGACAAAAGCGTCACTGGTGACCTCGCCAATGTTCTGGTGTGTCTCGGTGACAGAGTATCCGAACGGAATTCCAGCCTTCTGGCAGCGGTCCATGGCCAGCATGACGCGGTCCCACGCACCATCGCCGCGACGATCATCGGTTTTCTCCCAGAAGCCTTCCACGCTGAAACATGGGATGGCATTCCCAGCGCTCAGCAGCTCCTCAACGAGCTTCTCGGTGAACAGCGAGCCATTTGTGTAAAACATGAATGCCATGTCATTGTGCTTTGCGAACATCTCCGTGAGCCGTGGATATATCGTTGGTTCGCCACCGGAGACGACGACAAAGTGAATGCCCAGGTCAGATGCCTCGGTGAGTACACGGTCAAATGTCTCAAATGGCATCTCTCTGGCCTGCTCATATGATCCAGCCCAGCAGCCCTTGCACTGGTAGTTGCAGCGCTCCGTCGGATCGATCAACATGAAATAGGGTACACTGAATCCTTCCTGTTCCGTGATCCTGCGCTGTTTGGCGATGCCCAGCCAACTGGCTTCGACAACAAAGTTCTTGAGGAATGTTCTGAGGAAGCCCTCGTCGGTGTCTCTGAATGTGTTGACCCAGAAGTACTTGCCGGGCCCGTCTTTCTCCGAAATACGCTTGATGCCCTCGATTTGTGTCTTGAACACGGGCAGGAACGAGAACTTCTCCGACAGAGACGAGATCCGGTCGATTGACTTGCCTAGATTGTGTACGGGGTCTTTCTTTACATCCTTCACGACGTCATCGATGACCCTGTTAATGACCGTCCGCTCAATACTCTCTTTCACATTGAAACTCATGGGACAATCACCCCCTGTGGTTGTTGTAGTATTCTGTCGAACGCTGTCACGCAAATGCCCGCCCGATAACCGAAACCACGAGACTTTTCTCTCCAGCGCTGAGTTGCACAACACTGGCCACAAATGATTCCTCACACTTGGTGAACTCCTGGATCGACTGCTGTGACAAGCCAAGATGGGTCATGAGCCATTCCTCGTTGCGCATGAACGAAAACATGACTTCGCTCAGCAGCCTCAAAACCGTATCTGCCGAGACACCTGAAGCAACCAGCGCACGCACGTTTACCAGCCGATCGGTGTCCACACCGAAAACGCGGACAAAGAGAACCACCATCAGTGATATGTGCAGCACCACCTGAAACGGGTTCTTCTCCCGACTCACGCGTCGAGCCTCTATCTCGATCGACTCTGCAACGCCTTCCCCGGCATACTGGTTGATCTTGCCCGTGAGCCACTTCAGCGTCCTGTGCTCTGCAGCATTCCCTGTATCTTCCCTCACGCGAAGTGCGCTCTCAGCCGGAGAATAGAAGATCTGAGACCGGCCTTTGCCTGATCTGATCTCATGTTCCATCCGCAGGAATCCACGTTCGTAGAGATCATGCAGGATGTCATATGCCGTCCACTTACTCACCTTCATGTCGCTGGCGACATCCACGTAAGAGACAGCCTGCTTGCGAATCTTGCACAGCGTCGTCAGCGACTGCAGGAACTCCTGTTGTCGCGACGTCAGCTTGCCTGTCGGGTTCTGCATTTTGGTCTTGTCCATCCAGTCACTCCTTTCTTGACATAAACCATAATCATGAGTATTCCAAAAAGACCAAAAATGTCAATAAGACCAAAAATCATAGCCTATAGGGGTGGAGCTCGCACTCATCAGAGTGAAGGGGGGTAAAACATCCTTCTCTGGGCTGATTACCCGGCTGCAGTCGGCAGGCTAGTTCCAGTCGGATCGGGCACGCTGCAACAGGAGCGCGAAGACAGGCGCACCGATGATCCCCGTCAGGATGCCCAGCGGGATCTCGGCCGTCGTGAGCGTCCGCGCCAGGTCATCGATAATCATCATGTAGACTGCCCCCATGGCTATGGAAGCTGGTATCAGCCTGCGGGAATCCGGTCCGACGATGCCGCGTGTCAGATGTGGCACGACCAGGCCAACCCACCCGATGACACCGGAGACAGCCACACTGACGGCGGTGGCCATGGTCGTCAACCCGATGAGGACGACCCTCATCGCCCCCGGGTTCTCACCCAGCGATCGCGCCTCATCGTCGCCCATCGACAGGATATTGAGCTTCCAGCGCAGCACCGTGATTACCACGAGGCAAGGCACGATCACGAGGGCGGCTCTGAGGAGGTGGCTCCACTGCACCGAGGCAAGTGAGCCCATCAGCCAGAAAACGATCTGGGGCAGCTTCGTCGACGGGTCGGCCACATACTGTGCCCCAGCCACCAGTGACGAGAACAGACTACTGACGACGAAACCCGCGAGTACCAGGGTCACGTGTGACCGGTCCCGCCCGGACCGGGCGATAAGCCATGTCAACGACACCGCGACCGCCCCTGTGGCAAAAGCTGAGGCCTGTGTGATCGCCGCACTTGCGCCAAACAGGATAGCGACCGCCGCTCCGAATCCGGCACCCGAGGACACGCCCAGCACATAGGGCGAGACGAGAGGATTATGAAACAGGCTCTGGAACACCGTTCCACCAGAAGCGAGCGCAGCACCGACCAGCGCCGCCGCCAGCGCACGGGGAAGGCGCACCTGCCACACCACGGTCTCGACGGTCGGATCCCACGTATGGGCAATCGGCACGAAACGAGAGAGCAGTACCTGCAGAACTGTCTTCGGAGCGACGGGATAGCGGCCCAGGCACAGCGACGCCAGGAGCACCGTCAGTACGCCTACCCACATGATGAGCAACACGGGCAGAAATCGTCTGGGCCTCATGACCCGTT
>JBAQYC010000242.1:0-2428 GCA_049299835.1 Candidatus Cryosericum sp.
ATGGACTTCAACACCGTTGGATCCGTATGCTGCAGGGGGATGTCCACATAGTGGGCGATGTGGCGAGAACTTCCAATAACCTCAAGGAGTTCCTGAGTCACCAACGTGGGGTAGAGATACAACACCCGCAGGACTCTGACACCCTGAATCTGATCCAGATCGTGAAGGAGCGATGCAAGCTGTGGACGGTGCTCGGAAGTCAGGTCCATACCATAGGCACTGGTGTTCTGCGAAACAAGGATGAGCTCAGTCGCGCCGGCCTGAACCAGTTGTTCCGCTTCACGGAGGACAACTTCAGGGGCGCGGCTGATAAGCGGCCCCTTGATGCGGGGGATAGTGCAGTACGTGCATCGCTGCGAACAACCATCTGCTATCTTGAGGTAAGCATAGGCGCCACTCCCGCTTAAAAGGCGCGGTGCCTCGAACATCCTCATGATATCCGGATCAACAGGTTGCTCAACACCCAGAGGCGGAACCTCCTTCAGCAGGCCCTCCCAGAACGTTCTCTTGTACATCGCGTCCACACCCATGACGGCGGACAGTCCTGGATGTCGCTTCAGGACTTGCTCCTTCCACAATTGCGGATAACAGCCCACCGCCACGATCTGCACGACATGCCCTTCTGCGTGCAGGCGCTCGACAGCATCAAGAGTCTCGTCAGCTTCATCACGCGCCGCTTTCAGGAAACCGCATGTGTTTACGACCACAACATCGGCATCCTGAGGATCGGCACACACCAGAGCGGTTGGTTCTGCAGCGACGATTTGCCCAAGCATGGTCTCGCTGTCAGCCAGGTTCTTTGCGCATCCCAGGCTGACCACGCAGACTCGAGGCCTACGGTGTATTCTCTGGCGAACCATACTCAAGAGTCATGACCGTTTTGTCGGGAGAAACGACTCCCTGATCAACACCGTTAACGGCGACCCGTGTATACATGGCATTGCCAAAGTTGACGACAATGTGCTTTCCCGTAGCCTGTGTGCTGTCTCCAGGACGCAGCACTCCGGAAAAGACAACACTCCCGTCCGCTGTTATCTCCAGCCATGCACGCTGAGTGGTTGGAGCGAACCTCAGGGTAATCGCCCCAACGTTTGGCACAACCGGCATGGTATCCGGCGTGGAAGGCGTTTCAGGACGAGGGGAGACTGTCGTATCTACAGGTACCGACGGAGTACCCGACGGTCCAGTCTGGTCCCCGGGCACGATGTCTGTCGGCAGCCAGTCCTTCGAAAGCAGAACGACAGCAGTTGTCAAGGCCACCACGACGATCAGGACAGTCCAAATAAGGCTACGCTTCTTCTTGTATGCTGGAACGGCCGCCACAGAACGAGCAAGTTTCGCCGGTCGCACGGCAACTGAGTCAGAGTCCACGGTCACTGCTGCAGACGATCCCATGAATGCAGCAACAACTTCGTCACCATTCAGCCCCAGGTACTCAGCATAGCGACGCGCGTATGACTTGAAGAACCCGTTTGGTTCAGGCGGACCGCCCGCTTCCAGAGATTCAAGCACGGACTTGCGCAGCAGCGTCGCACGCGCAACGTCCTCAAGAGACAACTCGAGCGTCGCACGCTTCTCCCGAAAAGCAGTTCCGGCCTGCTGGCGATCCATCTGATCTCCTTCTAACGCCGACGCTTCGGACCGTTTGCTGTTGCGGTCGGCAGGAGCGCCTTGTCGAGTACTTGTGCAATATCGTTGACAAAGGTGAACTCAAGCTTCTTGCTGATATCGGGCGAGATCTTGGTCGTATCGCGACGGTTCTCCTCGGGAAGGATCAGCTTCCTGATCCCGGCGCGGTATGCTCCGAGAACCTTTGCCTTGATACCCCCGACAGGCAGCACCTGTCCGCGCAACGTGATCTCGCCAGTCATCGCTATGTCTGAGCGCACCTTGCGGCCCGTGAGGGCCGAGACCATGGCTGTCGCCATTGTGACGCCGGCAGATGGCCCTTCTTTCGGGACCGCGCCTTCCGGGACATGTACATGCAGGTCCGTTTTCTCAATGAAGTGGGGGTCCAGCCCGATGTCCACAGCATGCGTGCGAATGTAACTGAGTGCCGCCTGGGCTGACTCCTTCATCACGTCGCCAAGTTGCCCCGTGAGCTGGAGGTTGCCTTTGCCGTCCATGCGCGTGGACTCGACATAGACGGTGTCACCACCGTACTGCGTCACAACAAGACCACATGCCACTCCCACACGTGCTTCCTTGATAAGATTCGTATACGAATAGGGGGCAAGGTCCAGGTACGCCGCGAGGTCATCCGCGTGAGCAGTGACGCCTGTAAACGACTTCTTCTGTTCGACTTTCGCTCTCGCTACTTTGCGACAGATCCTGACAAGCGATCGCTCGAGTCCACGTACGCCGGCTTCCCGGGTGTACCGCTGGACAATTGCCAGCACAGCCCGATCATCGATCACAAGGTCCTCCT
>JBAQYC010000243.1:0-4743 GCA_049299835.1 Candidatus Cryosericum sp.
ACACAGGTATGCGCTCCACGCGCGTTCCGATCTTGCGGGGGTCATTATCGAACGCCGCAACATATCTGAATCCCCACTTCTGAACCATATGACTGGAAACCAGCGCAGTACCGAGTGATCCTACGCCCACGATACAACACCTCCACTGTTCGACGCCACGGCCGAAGACGGCTTCAACTCCGGTCTTCAGTCGAACAGTATCATATCCGGTGCCCCGTTTGCCAAATCGACCAAAGACTGACAAGTCCTGTCTCACCTGTTCAGGGCTTACGCCGGTCAGAGAAGCCAATTCCCGTGATGAAACGGTCACCGTACCTTGCTGCTCAAGATAGGTGAGACAGCGCAGATATGTGGCCATACGTGAAATGGTCGCCTTCGATATGTCCTCCGATCCGTATTTTGTCACCGCTCCCACCTCTAGATAGCGTCCTGCCTGGATTCGCAACCGTCGCCCTGGACCACGCTGCGTTCCTGCTCGCGCAAGAACTCCAGAAGCAGCAGCTGCGCTTGAGGGTCGGCCATTTCCTCCGACGAAAAGACCGCTCGGAGTTCCTCGGTACCAACGGCATATGCCGCACTTCCCTCACAGCGGCGGATATGCCACCGCACTTCGTCACCAGAGACAAGCAAGGCAAAAAGGGTCGATGCAAGGTCTCCGAGTGGAAGACAATCGATATGGTCGGTGTGAAAGGTTGCCCTGAGTGTCGTTCCCTCGCCCGCAATACTCTCCAGATCGACCCCGCCGCCAGTCAACTCTGCATTCTCCCTGAGGAATGGCAATCCCAGGCCGAACCTCCTGATCGTATGCGGCCGTGTGGTGAAGAACGGATCAAACACACGTGTGCGTATATCTGCTTCCATCCCCCGTCCATTGTCCCGAACCGCGAAGGCAAACAAATGCTTTGCCGGATCCTGATCGATGTCGAGCCATATGTCGTTAGCGCCAGCTGCCACGCTGTTGGATGCGATGTCCAGGACGTGATCGGCAATTGTCCTCACAGGAACCTCACGCGTCTTCCATCTTCGTGTCGGAGTGCCATGAGCACTTCATGTACGGTCAGCTCCTCGATCTCGTATATGCATCTGGGGGGGCTTATGGAATCGAGGTTGTGAGCGTCACTGTTCGAGACAAACTGCGGGTGACCGGGAAGTTTCGCTGCGATTCTCCCGACATTGACCTTGTGGGCGATCTCATACGTCGGAAACTCCATGTCCGGCGTCACGATTCCCAACTGATACAGAAGCCCGTAGCGACGATCCAGATGGCTCGGCACAACGACGCCGTCCAGGCGTTCAGCAAGCGCTCTCAAATCCTCGAGGTTCAGCAGGCTGGCCATGGAAAGCAAAAAGGGAAACTGACCGACAAATTCATCACGCTCGTTGCAGACAAGCTGATATCCAAAGCGTTCGGGATCGTTGACGATGCGCGGATACGATGCCAGCAGTCTGCGACCGAATTCCCAGAGAGCATCCATCGTCTCGAAATAGCACAGCAGGTGGACTTCCTCGGCAGTAGTAGCTTCCATCCCTGGCACAAGCAGAATGCCTTCCCGCTGAAATACACGCTGAAACGCAGAGATATTGCATGCCGCATTGTGGTCTGTCAGAGAGGCGACCTGTATGCCACGCGCGGCGAGTCGCCTCGCCACTTCGCCCGGCAGCATCGTAATGTCCGCACACGGTGACAGGCACGAATGCAGGTGCAGGTCAGCGGGTACCTCCAGCACGTGCTACCTCAGCCCGAGGACGTAGAGCTTTCCGGAAACGGTATACGCTGAATCTTTGGAATAGAGGACGGTCAGGTGTTCCTTCGTGGCGTGCTCGACTGCGTCGGGTTCGCACGTTCGTCCTTCGCAGACGATGACGACGCTGATACCGACCATCGCTGCGACAGCGATGACATTGACGTGCGTCTGGATGGTCGCCCAGGCCGATCCCGGGGCAGCCTTGGCGATGACTTCCGACAACAGGTCACAGGCATACCCGGACGTTACCAGCTTCGTCAGGTCACCCTCAACCGCCACGTCCGCACCCAGCGACTCAATGACATCATGAACGGTCATGTTGCCTCCTATTCCCTGTCCGCGAGGAAAATCATCTCAACCTTGGTAGGCTTATCCTTACCCGAGATAATCACGAGGTGGTCGGAGAACCGACGGATATTCGGCAGGCCCATGCCCGCACCAAAACCCAGTTCCCTTATCGCATCCGTTGCGGTAGACCAGCCTTCCTTCATCGCCAGGTCAATGTTCTCGATCCCGGGTCCTTCGTCTTCGATGCGCACGATGATCTCTCCGTTGCGAGCGATGGCCCGGAGTGTGCCCTTCCCTCCGGCGTGGATGCAAACGTTGATCTCAGCTTCGTAGGCGCACACGCTTGCCCGCCGAATGACCGACTCGCTGAACCCCTTGGTCTGCAGGAATGCCTTCAGTCGAGCCGAACCTTCACCGGCGTTCTCGAGTCCCGTGCAACTGATATCGTGCACGAAGTCTGCACTGTTCTCGAACTCTTTCGAGAGAGCCGAGAAGCTGCCGAGCGTAATCGTCCGCCGCTGGTCATGGACATATACCGAGTAGAAGCTGCGGATGATCGCCGACAGGACGTCGGTGTCCGTGATCATGCCCACCAGCTTTCCGTCATCCTCTACCACTGGAAAACGCCCGAACTTGAAGCGCTGGAAGGAGGACAGGATCGTCTCAAAGCTGTCGTGAGCGTGTAGGGAGATCACATCCCGTGTCATGACCGATTCGACGGAGTCGGCCAGGCGCCCGTCTGCAAGCGCCTCAATGATCTTCGAAACCGAAATGAGCCCAACCAGCCGAAAATCAGCATCGACGATGGGCACTCCGGAAATCGAGTTCTCCCGCATGAGAATACGGGCCGCAGCAACACGATCCCCAGGGTGAAGTGCGCGTACCCTGGTGGACATAACGCTGGAGGCGTCGAGATTGCTGAACAGCCCCAGGTATCGCAGTGCCTCTACGCTCTGCTCAAGGGACATCTGTTATCCAGAGAGACCTCGGACATAGAGCTTGCCCGACGCCACGTACATGATGTCGTGTGTCGCCAGAAGGACAATGCCCGTGGCGCGCGCCATGTCAGCAACATCCTGAGGAACATCCTTGCCTCTTGCCACGAGAATGGCCGGCAAATCGAGCATCTGCGCAGTTCGAATGATCTGAGGAGTAGTCAACCCGGTGATGAGCAGCGTGTCAGGATGACTCATGGCAAGCACATCACTCATGAGGTCCGAGGCAAACGCGTGGTTTACTTCGATATTCACCAGTTGTTCGCCCACGATACACGTTGCGTCGGTAATCTCAAGCACTTCGGTCAGCTTCAAGTCGACTACTCCTCTCCAGAATGTTACCTGACTATGCTTCTTCCTGACAGGCTTCAGGGACGTGTGACTCGGCCAGCGCCGTATCAAACTCGTTTCGGAAGTTGCGCAATGCTGACTCAAATGCGAGCGGAGCCGCCTGCCCCAGCCCACAGAACGATGTGTCGCTCAGCAAGTTTAGCAGCAGGCCAAGGCGTTGCAAGGAAGCAGGGTCCGCCGTCCGGTTGACCAGCGAATCCATGATGGCTTTGATTTGGAGCGTGCCCTCGCGGCATGGCGTGCACTTGCCACAGGATTCATGCCAGAAGAAGTGCGCCACTTCCGCAAGAAACGGAAGAAGCGGCACATCACTGGCGGCCACGAGAATGACACCCGACCCGATCGACACGTTGTACGCTTTCATGGAAGCAAAGTCCAGCGGGATGTCCAGGTACTTGTCTGACAGTACGGTACCGGCGCTGCCGCCGGTCTGGATGAACCCGATGCGCTTGCCCCCCTTGACGCCGCCGCCAAAATCGTAGATGAGCTCTCTCAGAGTCACTCCGAAGGGCGCCTCCACGATGCCCCGGTTGACGATGTCGCCGGACAGTGAGAACACCTTCGTACCAGCACTCGTGGGCGTCCCGAAGGATTTGAACCAGTCGCTGCTGTTGAGCAGGATAGCAGGGACATTGGCGAACGTCTCTACGTTGTTGACGACGGTCGGCTTCCCAAAGAGTCCCACCTGTGGAGGAAACGGCGGCTTGTTGCGTGGCGTGCCGCGCTTGTTCTCGATGGACTCGAGCAGAGCGAATTCCTCGCCACAGACGTATGCTCCACCCCCGCGATAGACCTCGATATCAAACTGGAACCCCGTCCCGAGAATGTCCTTGCCAAGCAGTCCGTACCCAGTAGCATCCTTGATGGCTTTCTTGAGGCGTGCTATCGACATGGTGTACTCGCCGCGGACGTAGGCGATCCCGATATGAGCCCCGGTAGCATAACCGGCTATGGCCATTGCTTCCACGATGCTATGCGGGTCACCCTCGAGAATCAGGCGGTCCTTGAACGTGCCCGGCTCACCTTCGTCAGCGTTGCACACGATGTACTTCTCGTCGCTCCGCTCTTTGGCGACCATTCCCCACTTCAGCCCAGTCGGGAACCCTGCGCCTCCGCGTCCCTGGAGCTTGCTGTCGGTCAGGACCTGGATGACCTCTTCGGGCTTCATCGCCAGAGCCTTTGCAAGAGCTCCATAGCCGTCACGCGCAATGTATTCGTCGATACTCTGTGGATCGATGAGTCCTGCATTCCTCAGGACGATCTTCTGCTGGCTTTTGCCTGTTTCCTTCTCGACCAGACGCCTGCTCGACAGGTTTCTGTCGATGGAGAGACGCGAGACAATGCGCCCTTTCAGAAGGTGCTCC
>JBAQYC010000244.1:0-1667 GCA_049299835.1 Candidatus Cryosericum sp.
ATGAGTCGAAACTGGTCAGGATGCCACTGAGTGTGGCAGCGTCATGCTGAAGCGTCTTGTCCAGGCGGGCGACGGAAGCCGCCTCGTACGTCTGCACGAACCATCCGGCGGCGGGTACCAGTGCCAGGCAGACGACGAGAACGGTCAGGACCGCCTGGCGCACGACGGTGCGACGGAGGATCTCCTCGGAAGACGGGACGGCGTGGTCGCGCCTCCGACCCGTCACATAGCCCAGTGCGAAGAGGGCCGCGAGCAGTGCGGGGACGGCCCAGAGGAGCGTATGACGCAAGCGGATGTCTTGCCAGTATGCGGGCTCCGGTGTGACCAGTTCAACGCGGACGTCACCCTTCGTCGCCGATGTGAGATACGTAGCGCGCGGTGTGCCGCCCTCAATGAAGGGGGCCAGATCACGCCATGCCGGCGTGTCACCAGGCTTCTGATATGCGGCAGGACCGTAGTCCACGCCTGCCCGGTCGAGCAGCTTGCCGTCCACCAGGATACGGAACGAACAGTCCGGGTAGGACATGGCATCCGTCGCATGCAGGTATGCCGCCGAGATCTCACCTGTTGTGATCGACGCGGACATCGTGTTTACCATAGATGTCAAACTGAGATCTGTTGCTCGGGCGAAGTTCTCCCGCGCGGCGGTATGCGTTTGGCTGACGAGTATCCACACGACAGGGACGGCGAGAAGCGCGCCGATGAGCGCCAGCGTGAACCCTCGACGCAGCGGCGTCCACGACCGTGTTCTCCGGGTCATGCGGTTCGCAGGCATGACAAATGTTTCGATGACACAGACGGCTGCGAGACACATACAAACCCACATGGCGATCATCAGTGACCGAGATATCCTCGTCTGAGCAGCGGTAGGGCCGGCGCTGCCGATCATGATCTCGCCAGAGACGCTGCCCATGCCGGTATTCATGTAGGTGACGTACAGCGGCTGAAGTTCGTCCGGGGCATCCACCGGTGCCAGCGACATCCGGTAGTGCCACGAACTCTCGCCGGCAGCGCTTCCCAGCACCTGGTCGAGGTTGTAGTCGGTCCCCACCAGGACGTCGATGTTCTTGCTTGCGATGTGGACGCGGATGAACCATCGTGCACCAAGACCGGACAGCTGGTCTGCGATCGCACCTCGAACCGTCTCGTTCGTGATCGCCTTCGTGTCCAGGTTCGCGATGCGCTCCCGGATGGTCGTGCTTGCTTCGGCTGTTGTGATCTCCTGGGTATCCGGGTCGGCAGCACCGTGTGTGGCGCTGCGCATGAGACTGCCCAGGACGATCGCTGCAATCAGCAACAGTCCGGCCACTCCGAGCAGCAAAGTGCGTCGCGTTCTCTTCATCCCGTCCATCCTCCTTGTCTGGCAGTCCGCCGGACATTATCGTCGAAGCGCCCTCTTTCTGTTACGGCGACCTGCCTGAATACCATAGCAGGTCCACGTTAAGACAACGTTAACCGTATTGAGGCGTTGTGTCCAGAGACGCTCTCATTTTAACGTTGCGTTAACGAGACGGTGCCATACTGCCAGAAAAGGCAAGGACGCCAGTATATGGAGGTGATTGGAGAATGGATATGCCCGTGAGCAAATGGAAACTGTGGGCTGATGTCGTTATTGGCTGGCTGCTGATCGCGGTAGTCGTTGTGTTCATCAAGGTTGCCATTCCTCG
>JBAQYC010000245.1:0-2463 GCA_049299835.1 Candidatus Cryosericum sp.
TGAGCATTATACTTCCTCCGGGAATGTGAGGTTCTGGTCCGGCCGCTTGCGATGAGGAAAAGCCTCTCACGATAGCCACCGGTTGCATCCGCTTCTGAGGGCGGACCGCACTTCGAATGCCCGACAAACAGGCCTGGATACAGGACTGGTCATCACAGTTGAGCACAGTTCCAGTATAGGAGTTTTCCGCAGCCGTCAACGTAACGGTTGTATGAGGAGCAGCGCGTCGCTATGCTGTGTGGAGAGTGGCATCGACCGCTCCCGAGGAGGTACGTATGCAAAACTACTGGGACACGCCGCCGTGGATACCATTCATCGTTCCCGTGGCGTTTTTCTCCGCACTTGTCGCAGTCGCGATCATGATCGTGTTTGGTATCACGACGGCTCGCGTAGCCCGGGATAAGGGTCGCAACCCTGCGGGATGGTTTTTCATCGGATTCTTCCTGCTTCTCCCGGGTCTCGCCCTTGCGCTGGTCATGCTCCCGGCTGAATACTATCGGGAACGCGCTCACGGTCCACAGACGCCTGCATAGAAGATCTGGGAGATCCCTGCAGGCCGTACGGTTGGCCCATACCTGTGGTATACTCACAGCCACAGAAACCAGCGAATCTCAGGGGGAACCATGAGGATTGTCATGACCAATCAGAAGGGTGGTGTTGGGAAGACCACACTGGCATTCCATCTTGCCATGCTGTTTGCCGCCGACGGCAAGAACGTTCTGGCACTGGACCTTGACCCACAGGCCAACCTGACAAGCTGTTTCCTGCGGTCCGACCTGCCGGCAGACAACAATGTGGCACTGCTGTTCCAGGGAGGCCGCCCCAACCCACTGACAGTAGGTGACCATCTGGATCTCGTGGGAACGGATAGCAGTCTCAGCAGATACGAAGACCACGATGCCTCAGACCACCTCGAGTCGATTGGTTCATGGCTCGATGCCGGCGACGTGCACGATGTCGTTGTCATGGACACTCCCCCTGCCATGGGGCTGTTCACCAGAGGGGCGCTTCTTGCGGCCGACTTTGCCATCATACCAGCCGATGTGTCCTGGTTTGCCCTGAAGGGTCTGGCGGACCTCATCGCGTCTATCGAGGCGCTGCGGTCCAGTCACAAGGCAGGCGTCAGGCCTCTGGGTATCGTCCTGAACAACATCCAGGAACGTCAGTCATTCGCCCAGGAGACGTGGGCGGCGCTGGATGATCTCTATGGGCATTTGCTGTTCAAAACCACAATTCCCGAGTCTGTCCGGGTCAGGGAGGCGATAAGCCAGGGAATCCCGGTGACCCGACTCGATGCAAGGGGCAAGGCTGCTTCAGCTTACCGTCAGCTTTACAGGGAAATCGTCGCGAGGCTGGAGCAGGTCAGAGGTCTCTAGCGCTGCCTGTTCACGTGTTTGTTCGCTCCGATGACCAGGACATGAGCGAGGAGACCGACAGCGCCGGCGAGCACAAGTGACACGCCGACGACGAGCATGAAGAAACGAGCTCCAAACAGTGCGCTGCCGGTGGAAGCACCTCTCCCCAGCAATAGTCCTGTCAGAACAAGGACGATGCCGATCGAGACAAGCGCGATCGCGAGATGCAACTTGCCTCGCGTTTTCGCTTCAGGTTCAACTCGTTTCCTGTGCTGTGCCTTGTGTCCAGCTTTTTTCCTGGCGCTCATACAAATCCTCCATGCATGTGGGTGCAGATGTGGCATAGTCTAGGATGTTCAGCGTCCTATTGTCTGCCGAGAACGGTTTGCTGTCAATGGGCCGTTCTTGTGCACTCGACCAGGCGCTGTGTCGGTCCTGCGGGAGGTTTGTCATGAGAAAGCTGCTAACAGCAAGTTTGGCCTTGATGTTCGTCGCGGTTGCGGCGGCCGGTTGTCGTGCGACCCCACCACCCCAGGTGGACGCCAAGGTGTTTCTCGTCAAAACGTCGTCACAGGAGATCGAGCTCGTAGCGGTGCCACGGCGTGTTTCTGCTGAGATGCCTCTCGCGGAGGCGGTCTTGCAGGAACTGCTCAAGGGTCCGACAACTGCTGAGCGCCGGCAGGGAATTACAACGCTGATCCCCGAAGGGGCCGTACTCCGGTCAGTATCTGTCAGCGATTCAGGCGTTGTACGGGCTGATTTCAGTGAAGGGCTCCAGCAGGGCGTAGGCGGATCCATGCGAGTCCTGGGAATCCGGCAGCAGATCGAGGCAACGCTCATGTGGATATCCGGCATCACATCGATTATACTATCTGTCGACGGCCAGACGGAAGATATTTTGCAGCCCTGAGGGCAAGCGGAATGATCGGCTGTCCTTGCGCACGGTCGGTGCAGGGGAGCAAGCACTGAAGCCACTGGAGGAAGCAATGGAAAGAATAGTCTACCTGGACAATGCAGCTACCACCCCGGTCGATCCGGCCGTCCTGGAGGAGATGAAACCGTTCTTTACTGAACGATTTGCCAACCCGATGACGTACACCCACTCATC
>JBAQYC010000246.1:0-4704 GCA_049299835.1 Candidatus Cryosericum sp.
CCCTATACCCGCAGTACCAGTATGGCTCCACTCGTGCACCGCATGTTGCAGCAGTACTTTGACCTGTACGGAGGGAAAAATGGCAGCAACTAGTCCGACGAACACCGTCGTGTTCAAGGGAAACCAAACAGAAATCCTGGCTCTGGTCAACCCCAAGGCAAAGTGGAAGGAAGCCACGCATGTACTTCTCACACAGGCAGACGCCCAGCATCGCATCCTTCCTCAGCTCAAGCTTCAGGTCGACCTTCAGAATCGGGCTTGTGGCCTCAAGACGCTGGCCAAGCTGGAGAAGGATCTGCGGAAGGTCGTCGGAGACAACCTCGGCATCACCAATTACCGCATACGGGGATCGAAAAAGGATGCTCCTCCGCCCGAGACAGCACTGATCATCGCTCGCGATCTGGTCAAGGGAGAGGTCATCCAGACTACCAGGGATGTCGTGGTGGTTGGATCAGTTGCCGAAGGATCGCGCATTGAGACGATGCGTTCCTGTTTCGTGTTCGGGGCCATCAGAGGCACTGTGATCGCAGGGACCCGCGAGACCCAGGACGCCATCATAACTTGCCTTGAGGTCGCAGGCGGCGCTTCACTTGCCGTCGGAAGCGCGAGTGCCGTCCTGCACCTGGCTCCGGCCGGCATGCGCGGGCACTACTACGTTGTGAACGCCGTCCAGGGCCGACTGAACGTCGAGACACGCTTTCTGGAGTAGAGAAGCGCTGTGAAGCCCCACCGCCTGCCAATCGTTTTTATTATAAGCGTCCTCCTCCTCATCGGGTTCGGCCTTGCGACGTTCTATACCGCGAGCCTTGCCGAGAGGTACACGCTCGGGCACTTTGGGAGTTTTCACTCCTATTTTCAGAAAACACTCCTGTGGCTGGCCCTCAGTATGGTCATTGCAGTCATGCTTCAATTTGTGAACTACCGCGTCTTCCGGTATCTCACGATTCCCATCTACGTCATCCAGACAGGGCTGCTGGTGGCAGTACTATTCATTGGGCGCGGCATGTACGGGTCACGACGCTGGATACCGATCGCAGGATCATTTGGCCTTCAGCCTAGCGAGATACAGAAACTGGTCATTATCCTTGTCGTTGCGTTTATCCTGACACTCCCCGAGAAGAAGCTCAACGTCGGCCTGAAAATCCTTCTGGTCATAGCCGCCGTGATACCATCCGTTCTCCTGGTCCAAAAGGAACCGGACCTGGGAACCGCGAGTCTTCTGCTTGGAATCTCCGTAATCATGCTGGTTCACTTTCGGCTTACCGGCCGTCAGCTTCTGGTACTGGGGCTGGTCCTGGTACTCGCGGCAGGTGGCGTGTGGCTCAGTCTCAGGCCGTATCAGCGCACTCGGATCGAGACCTTCCTGAATCCACAGGCAGATCCGCTCGGTGACGGCTACAACGTCATCCAGTCCATCGTGGCCACGGGGTCCGGCGGCATCTGGGGACGTGGCATCAAGGGAAGTACCCAGGCCCCTCTCTCGTTTGTGCCGGTGCAGTATGCCGATTTCGTCTTCTCTCTCGTCGGAGAGCTTTTTGGATTTGCCGGCAGTGCGTTGCTGGTTCTCCTGTTCATCATGCTCCTCTGGTCGATGTTCCTCGTCTTTCGATCACTGACCGACGACTTTGGCCGCTATATCGTCGTAGGCATAGGAGCCATGTGGTTTCTGCAAGCCGCCGTCAACATGGGCATGACTATCGGGCTCTCGCCCGTCACCGGCATTCCACTGCCGTTTATCAGCTATGGCGGATCGTCCCTGCTGACACAGGTCGCGGCCGCTTCCATCGTCATAGGCGTATACCGTACTCGCGACGACCTGAGGTTCTAACATGGATATGCATGCTCTTGAACGGTTCGAAGGTCCATCGCGATATGCGGGAAACGAACTCAATGCCGTCCACAAGGAGTGGAAAGGCCGCTTCCGCGTTGCTCTGAGCTATCCGGACCTCTACGAGGTCGGCATGTCGTCGTACGGCATCCAGATCCTGTACCACCTTCTCAACACTATGGACGACGTTGTCGTGGAGCGCGTGTTTGCACCCTATCACGATCTCGAGGCATGGCTCAGAGAACATCAGGTCCCCCTGTTCTCCCTCGAGAGCCACCAGCCGCTTGATTCATTCGATGTCATTGCCTTCAGCCTCGGTACTGAACTGACCTACACGAACCTGCTCAACATGCTCGACCTGGCCAGGCTCCCCGTACGGTCGGAAGCCCGGAGTGACTGGCCGATCGTCCTGGCAGGCGGCAGCTGCACGTTCAACCCCGAACCCATGTCCGCCTTCGTGGACGCATTCGGTATCGGCGATGGTGAGGACCTCTTCGCCGAGATCGTTGGCAACCTCGCGGCGTCCCGCGCAGCTGGAACCAGCAGTCAGAATGCACTGGAGAAACTTGCGCGCGACGTTCAGGGCGTCTACATCCCATCGCTCTACAAGACGCGCCCGGCCAGGAACACTGCGCCGTATGTTGTGGCTGAACCGGCCTCCTCAGATGTACCTGTGACCGTGCAGAAGCGAGTCGTCGAGAGTCTTGATGAGGCATTTGCTCCCGTTAAACCGATCGTTCCGTATCGTGAGATCGTCCATGACCGGGGCGTTATTGAGCTGTTCCGCGGATGCGTACGCGGCTGTCGCTTCTGCGAAGCCGGCATTTCGTATCGCCCCACACGTGAACGATCTCTGGCTTCCATCCAGAAGCAGCTCGAACAACTCGTCGCCAACACCGGTTATGAAGAAGTTGGATTGCTGTCTCTGAGCAGCACCGACTACAGCGACCTGCCAGGGCTGGTCAAACTCGTGCGCGGATACAGGGAAGAACACAAGGTATCCATTTCGTTCCCCTCGCTCCGCATGGAAAACTTTCCCGGCTATCTCGCAGACGAGGTCAAACAGACGCGCGAAGGCTCCCTCACGTTTGCCATCGAAGCCGGCAGCCAGCGCCTCCGCGACGTCATCAACAAGAACATCACAGAGGAATCGATTTTCGAGACTCTGCGGACCGTTTTTGGCAAGGGATGGCACCTCGTCAAGTTCTACTTCATGTTTGGTCTCCCGACGGAAACAGAGGAGGACCTCGATGCCATGGTTGACCTGATTGGCCGTATCAATACGTTTGGCAAGGGTTTTCGCAGAGATATCGCCATCAATCTCAGCATCAACCCGTTCGTGCCTCGGCCCGACACTCCTTTTCAATGGTGTGCCCAGGATACATCCGAGTCGTATGAGGCTAAGATCGACCATCTCAGGAAAGGCTTCCGCACGTTCAAGGGCAAGCTGCATATCGACTTCGGTGATCCACGCATCGCCTTCCTGGAAGGACTTCTCAGCCGCGGGGACCGCCGCGTCGGCAACATCATCGAGACTGCCTGGAAGAATGGGGCCAAATTCGATGCCTGGCGCGAGTCTTTCAGGTTCGACGCCTGGCAGCGAGCCATCGTCACCTCAGGCATTGACCCCGCCGACTTTCTGTATCGCAGTATTCCTCTGCAGGATGAGTTGCCCTGGCAGGTCGTCGATGCGGGAGTCTCGAAAGACTTCCTCCGCGAGGAGTACTTTTCGGCAGAGAAGGGCGAGCGCCTCCCGACATGCCGTGAAACGGGTTGCCACGCGTGCGGCGTACAGGAGTACCTGGATCCATGTCCTACGTCGGAGCTCATCAAGACAACAAATCCTTGACATGGCATCGGCATCGTCTACCATGCTGGTATTCTGGATGTGGAGGTGGACGACCGTGGAACAGAAAGCAAATGGAAGCGCGAACGGCGATCTCATCTATGGAATACTCTGCTATCTGGGCGTCCTCTGGATCATCTCTCTTCTCGTCAATAAGAAAAACGAGTTCTTCCGCCTGCATCTGGCGCAAGGACTCGTTGTACTGATTCTCGAGGTCATCCTGGCGATTCTGGGACGCCTCCCGCTGATCAAGTTCGTGGCTGGCTGGTTCTGGTTTCTGCCCGGACTCATTTCTGTGCTCGCCATCATCAAAATGCTTACCGGTGATACCATGTACCATGTGCCGGTGGTTTACGGCATCAGCACCAGCTTCAAGTTCTAGAGGGTCCCAGATATCTGTCCAGCTCGGCGAGAACGCGCATTTCCGCTTCGCCGAGCCCGGTTCTGATCGTGCAGCCAGCTGCCAGCAGGTGACCTCCCCCGCCAAACTCGGTCGCTATGCGTTTGACGTCAAACCCATATTTCCCGCGAAGGCTGACCTTGATGGAGCCATCTGAGGCCTCTTTGAAGAGCACGATCGCCCTGGTCCCGTTGATGCGGCGCAATTCGTCTGTGATCCCTTCTGTGTCCTCATCCAGTGCGCCCGAGTCGGCAAGCATGTCCCGCGTCACGTACGATACGACCACCTGTCCGGCATACATGAGGCGCGAAGCCACTACAGACGCCGCCATGAGTCTGAGGCTTCCGTACGTCCTGGATTCGTAGACGCTGCGAGAGATCTCATCGGGCGATGCCCCCAGTTCGATGAGCTGAGCCCCGTGCACGAGAGACAGAGCCTTGGTATTTGCATACTGGAACGATCCAGTATCCGCAACCAGGCCTGTATACAGAGCCGAGGCAATCCGTTTGTCGATCAGGCGAGGGTCGATCATGTTGAACAGCTCGAACAGAACCTCACAGCATGAACTGGCTGAACCGTCTATGGCGAACACTTCGCCAAAGCCTCCATTTGTATCGTGATGGTCGATCA
>JBAQYC010000247.1:0-2764 GCA_049299835.1 Candidatus Cryosericum sp.
GCGACCGGAACTTACTTGGATGATGACTTCTCCATCAGCTCGCGTATGCGAGCGAGGTTCCGGTTGATCTCGCTGAGAACGGCAAGCACAGCCCCGTCACCTGCGAAATCAAACTGGTCGAAGGAGGTCATCGGGATTCCAGCTGAAACGGACGAGTCCAGAACGGCCTGCGCTTCAGGCTGACCAAGCTGGACAACGGCGTCAACGAAATATTCCTTGCGCGTGTCCTCATCCGCTTCGGTGCTGTTCACCTGGGAAATAAGTGATGCTCGCTGCAGCGCCGCCCGCTCATCTGTGTCGCGCTCGCTGCCAAAAACAGGGCTCAGGATGATGGTAGGAAAGGCATACCAGCTATTGCCACGGCCGGTCGTGAGTCCCATGTATTCACAAAATCCCATGAGTGTCGCCGGGCCAATCTGAAGGAATCTCCCATGTTCGTCCACAAACACCAGGATGCTTGATGCCGTGCCATGTATCGGCAACTTCCGCGTAGCAGCAATGGCGGCAGAAAGGCCTTGTCTCGCGAGCCTTACGCCTCTTGTCCAGCCAATCTGTTTCGAGAGCTCGGGGAAAAGGCCCCCAAAGTCCACATAGTCTTCGCTACGAAGCAAGCGTGTGATGTACCATGCCTTTTCCGTCGCCAGGAGGCCATAGGTCTTGTCGAGTTCACTGGAATACGTCACCGTTTCCCCGTGACCTGCGACTATCTTGCGCTGCACGGCGTGCAACGCACCACGTACCGTCGTGATCTTCATCTGATAGGTTTTCTCCAGAAGCGACATTGTATGATGTCAGCCTCACGATGTCAATCCGCCACCTGCAGGACGAATACGCCCAGCAACTCGCAATGGCAACATACCCACTGTTTCACGGGGCACCATGCCTCGCAATCCTTGAAACACATTTGTGAGCAAAGTATACTGAACATCAGCCCACAAGCATGAACGGGCATATGAGAAGGAGCTGACGATGAAGATTGGAATAATCGGTCTGCCTCAAACAGGCAAGACTACGCTGTTCGGAGCACTGACCAGGGGAACCACTCTGGTCTCACAGTCCAAGGCGAACCTTGCAGCCGTCGGCGTAGCGGACACTGACCTGGACTACCTGGCAAGTGTCTTCAAACCAAGGAAGACCACTCCCGCCAGTGTCGAGTTCGCCGATGTTCCTGGCATCCCGTCTGGTCAGGAGAACGCTTCGCGACGCAACGAACTGCTGAAAGATGTGAAGAATGTCGAGGCACTGGTTGAGGTGTTTGACGCCTTCACGGAAGCACCTTCTGTCACAAGCCTCAAGGATCGGATCGAGAATTTCGAACTGGATCTCGCCCTCGTGGACCTGGAAATCGTGGAACACCGCCTCGAGCGCATGAAGAAAGAGAAAATGACGACTTCGCTCGAACGGGAACGGGGCCTCCTGTCCAGCGCCCAGTCATGCCTGTCCGGAGGAAAGGGACTGCGCAGTCTTGGTCTGCCCGATGAAGACAGGAGCCTTCTCACTTCCTATGCGTTCATCACACTGAAACCGGTGATGTATGCCATCAACATCGCGATGACGGACGAAACTGCGGCGATGAATCTCGAGGCGGCCCTCACATCCATTACCGGCCAGATAGATGCGACAGTCATGGTGCTGGATGCAAAACTGGAACGTGAGATCGCCGAACTGCCTGCCGCTGAGCAACTGGAGTTCCTCCAGGAATTCGGCCTCTCCGGATCAGTCATTGACACCTTCATTGGCAGAGCATATCAGCTTCTCAGGCTCGAAACCTTTTATACGGCAGGAGAAGACGAGTGCAAGGCCTGGGTCATCGAAGCCGGCACCAATGCCCGGGGCGCAGCAGGCAAGATCCACTCAGACATCGCTCGTGGATTCATCGCAGCGGAAGTCATCTCGCTGGATGACTTCCGCAAGGCGGACAATTCCTTCAAGATCGCGAAGGAGAAGGGGCTGCTGCGAATAGAAGGAGAGCATTACATCGTAAAGAACAAGGAGATCGCTCACTTCCGGTTCAACGTCTCCCGCTAGTGAAAGATTCTTTGCCATCAACCCCGGCCAGACAGGCCGGGGCTTTCACTTTCCTCAGATGAATGCCTCGGCCACGAGGTTGTTCAGTTCGAGACCCTTCTGGGTACACACAACCCTGTCTTCGAGGAGGATGACGAGGCCATCGTCCACCAGCCGGGCGAGAACGTCGCGGAAGATCACGCGCACATCTTCACTGAACAGTTCATGGAAGGCTGCGAAACTGAGGCCGGCACCGGGCAGCCGCATGCGCAGCATGGCATACTCACCTTCCCTGAGAAGACCCTCGAGCTGTTCTTCACTCTCGACGGGCAATCTGCCGTTCGTTCCGGCCACGAGGTACGATGTCATGTCACTGACATTGGTCCATCTTCTCCCTGACATGAACCCGGATGCTCCCAGGCCAAGACCGACGTACTCAGTGAATAGCCAGTATCCGAGATTGTGCTGCGACACAAACCCGGGACGCGCAAAATTCGAGATCTCATAATGCTCAAACCCGCTCGCCGCAAGCAGGCTCCATCCCTCGTGCATCGTGGCCAGGACCGTGTCGTCATCCGGCATGACTTCATGCCCTTGAGCGACGGAAATGGCCAACGGGGTACCGGAAACCAGGGTCAGGTTGTACCAGGAGATGTGTTCGGGAGACAGTTCGATGGCGTGTTGCAACGAGGCGATCTCTTCACCCGGCAAAGAGCCGGGAAGTCCATACATAAGATCCAGAGACAGGTTACGGATC
>JBAQYC010000248.1:0-2764 GCA_049299835.1 Candidatus Cryosericum sp.
AGCCTGCACGCAGGTTCTGGATGGCGATCCACTCGGCGGTCCAGCCAAACGGTATCTGCCGCAGCCATTCGTCGCCGATGTCCTGCGATGTGAGACTGCGCCCATGAGCCTCAAATGCGTCCAGGAGCGCCAGCTCATAGACAACATCGTCATTCATCGTCTCGGGCTCTGTGACATAGGAACGGACGTCGCCATAGACTTCCGAGATGCGTTGACCCGTGTATCCTTCGATCGCTGTGCCAAATGCACCACCCGCAAGCTGGCCAACCCAGCCTGCCAGCGTTTTCTCGTCGGCGCCGTCCGGCTGCTCCTCCTGCGGCGTGTGAGCCGCGGGCAGGCGAGACAGGACTTCGTCCCAAACGGCGGGATGCTGGAACCCGAGATATGAACACAAGGGATCCTGCGGCGCGGCAAACAGCGCATCAAGGTAGTGACCGGTGAGTACGCGCAGCGCAGGAACATCTCCACTACGTGCCAGGCGCAAGCCGTTCGGGATGAGAGATACGGCCACTGTCTCGTCGAAGCCCTGATTCTCCATGGACTGGGCTGCCTCGCGATAGAGACATTCCGGAGCGCCCGACCCGGGTACAGAACTTTCCCAGAGCATGAACATCATCTCGTCCTGCCCCTTTTCAGCAGCAGTCTGCTCACACCAGCTGCTCGGATGCAAGCGCCGGTCCAGCGGAACCGCGGAACGCCGTATGTCACGTTCTGCTTGCCATGCTTTGGTTTTCATGTCTGCCTCTTCTTTCGGACGGAATACAGATACAGGGAAACGAGCGTCGCGACGTAGGGGATCATGGCCGTGAACTGAGTAGGAATCCGGCCGCCCTGCAGGAACACGGTCAGGCCGTCGAAGAACCCAAACAGCAGAGAGATGACGCCGATACCCCAGGGATTCCCGCTGACGAGAATGACTGCCGCCAGCGAGATCCAGCCACGCCCCGCCGACATATTCTCGGCAAACAGCCGTACTGAGCCAAGCGAAAGGTATGCGCCGGCCAGACCACAACATGCGGCACAGATGATAAGCGACCAGACTCGTATCGTCGATGCCTGGACGCCGCTGGAATTGAGGCATGATGCATTGTAGCCTGCACCGCGCAGCCGAAGCCCGAACCGAGTCCTGAAGATGATGAATGCGGACAGCACGGTCACCAGGGCTGCGACATAGATGATGAGGTTGTACCCGCTGAGCAGCCTGCCAAGATAAGGGATGCCGTCAATCAGCGGCAGCTTCACTGCCGGAATCGCGCGTATGCCGGCATCGGTGAAGGCGCCCTTGACGTGAAAAATGTCGCGCAACAGAAATGTCGTGAGACCTACTGCAAAAAGGTTCAATGCAATACCTGTCAGGAATTCATCCGTATGGAGTCTCACTGCAAACAGGATGAAGATGCCGGCCATGACCAGTGCCCCGGCAATCGCACACAGAACGCCAAGGAACCAGCTGTGCAGAAAGAACGACCCGAGAACGGCGCAGAACGCACCAACCAGCATCATGCCTTCCATGGCGATGTTGAAGATACCGGCGTAGTAGGTGAACGTTCCGCCTATGGCCGCCAGCAGGATCGGCGTAGCTCCGACGAGCATGGCGGAGATGAGTCCGAACAGGACGTTCACTCTGTACGCTCCTTCAGTTTTCGCCTGGTCGCCAGCCGGTCGAATACCATGTTCAGTGAGACTCTGCCCGCCACCACAACCAGGACGATGACCGCCTGCAGTACGTCGATAAACTCAGACGGTACGGCGGTCACGAGCTCCATCCCTATGGCGCCCTGCTGAAGCGCACTGAAGAGAAGCCCGTAGAGGAACGTCCCTGAGATGCCGTTGTTGGCTACGACTGCGATCATGATGCCATCCCAGGCATAGTTTGCACCGAGTCCCTTCACGAAGCGGTGGGGGCCGCCCATGATCATCAACCCTCCGGCAAGTCCTGCGAGAGCCCCGGTGACCAGCATGACACGAACATAGTTCGCATCCACCCTGCATCCACCGATCCTCGCAAACAGCGAGTTTTGCCCGGTCATCCGCCATTCGTACCCACTGCGGCCTCTGCTCATGATCAGCCAGCAGACTACTGTCGCAAGGACCATGAACAAAACGCTCATGGTGACGCCCCCCAGGTCCGGCAGCCACGCCGCGGTACTGATCGGCCTGGTCATGGGACTCGAAGCGGAGGGATCGAACAACGGGTACGTGATCACCCACAGCGCAAAGTAGTCCGCAATGAAGTTGAGCATGAGTGTGACAATAAACTCGTCCATGGCAAAAGCACGTTTGAGCAGTGCCGCAAGCCCCGACCACAGCGCCCCGCCCAGAAGGGAGGCCAGGATGCACAGTGGGACAAGGAACGCCGCAGGCAGGTGGACGAACAGCCCTGCCAGCGTCGCACCCAGGGCCCCCATGACAAGCTGGCCCGGCTGTCCGAGGTTCACAGGGCCGGAGGCAAATGCGATCGAAGCCGAGAGTCCCGTAAGAACAAGGGGAACGGCTCGCGTCAGGGTAGCAGTGAAGCCTGATGCACTGAACAGCGAGTACTGGAGCAGTGCACCATAGGTCGCAAACGGATTGAACCCCTGAAGCGCCAGCACGAGCGCGCCAATGGCGAACGCCGCCAGGACGCCGAGAATCCCGCTAAGAGCCTGTTTCCGCATGTGCGGCTTCCTTTCCCCCGAGCATGTAATATCCGACTTCCTCGCGAGTCGTCTCATCCGTGGCGAGGTCCGCGACCACTTCGCCCTGACACATGACGACGATGTGA
>JBAQYC010000249.1:0-3854 GCA_049299835.1 Candidatus Cryosericum sp.
TGTAAGATGTACGTGAGCCATTGGTTCCCCTTTCAGTTTTTGGTTGGACACAAAACCATTATACCGAAAGCGAGCCCTTGGCTCTTTCATTCTCCTGAATTTACACCAACTATACGGACACTATCCATCCATGTCTTTCATTCGCGCCAGTTCATACGATGTCACATCGGACATATGCTGATCGTCGGCTTCGGAGACAAGCTCGCGCTCCAGCTCATAGTCATGAATGCTGACAAAAGGCTTGTCGCCAGCCTTGCATGCTTCCGGGACCAGGGCCTTGGCCAACGTGTATTCGTGCCCGTGGAGTTCAATGAAGATCTTCTCCCCCGGCTTCAGGTAGGCCGCCGGATTGACCAGAAATCGAGCGAATTTCAGAATCCTTGTGTTTTCCACGAAAACATTCCTTTTCGCCGTTTGTACCGGTCCAATTGAAACACACCACGAGCGATCCCTTTGCTAACCCTTTCCCACCAGGGCATATCTCCGTGCTGGAATACTCATGGTTACAAAATCATGGTAGCATCAGGAGGTCCTGACGCAACCAGGCACTATTTTTCACCTCTCAGTTCGGTCCAACACACCCGACGCATGTCTCCAAGCGACTCGTGTGAACTGCACTCACGCTTGTAAGCATGGCGAATCAACATACAATTCTTGTTGATAATTGCCAGATTGACACTGAACGAGGAGCAGCACATGCCAAGCACGATAGACGAAATCCGTACAGCCCTGGAGACGCGGTTGACTGCCGCTCGCGATGCTCAGGATGTTCGAAATGCACAGATCGAGTACCTGGGAAAGAAGGGAGCGGTCACGATGTTGCTCAAGCAGATCTCGGGTGTGGCCGAAGACCAGCGCAGACAGTTTGGCGAACAAGTCAATGCACTCAAGCAATGGGCAGTGCAAGCCTTCGAGCAGAGACTGTCCGACCTGTCCTCCATGACACGCAAGTATGACATCGACTTTTCCTTGCCGGGGCAACTCATGCCCGAGGGCAAGAAGCATATCCTCAGCCAAGTGGAGGAGGAAGTCGAGTCTGTCTTCCTTTCCATGGGATTTGACATTGAGGAAGGTCCTGAGATCGAGCAGGAATACTACAACTTCGAGGCACTCAACATCCCCGCAGACCACCCCGCGCGTGATATGCAGGATACGTTCTACCTGGCACCCGGGATGCTCTTGCGTACGCATACATCGCCTATTCAGGTTCGCACGATGAAGCGGGAAAGTCCGCCGATACGAATGATCGCCACAGGCCGATGCTATCGCCGCGACGCGGTGGATGCAAGCCACACTCCAGTGTTCACTCAGGTCGAAGGCCTCGTCATCGACAAGGGCGTCACGTTCGCAGATCTGAAGGGAGTGCTGCAGGAATTCGTGAGAGGAGTCTTCGGCTCATCCACCAACGTCAAGCTCCTTCCTTCATTCTTCCCGTTTGTCGAACCAGGTGCTGAGACAGCGATCTCGTGTCCCATCTGCGGTGGCCAGGGCTGTCCGACTTGCAAGAACTCCGGATGGATCGAGATGGGTGGCTCAGGCATGGTCCATCAGAACGTACTGCGGGAGGTCGGATACGATACCAGCGTCTACCAGGGATTTGCGTTCGGGTGGGGCATCGAGCGGATAGCCATGATCAAATATGGCATTCGTGACATTCGCATGTTCTACGACAACGACCTGGACTTCCTGCGTCAGTTCTGAGGTGACGGGATGAGAATCAAGCTTTCCGCACTGCGTGCCGCGATCGATTTTGACTACACTCCCGAGAAACTGGTCACGAATCTGGGCAACGTCGGGATTGAAATCGAATCCACTGAGAAAACTGACGTCACGTTCAAGAACGTCTTCGTTGCACGGGTCATGCATGCTGCACCCCACCCGACACACAACAGACTTCAGATCATAGATCTCGACCTGGGTTCGCGCGGAACCACAAGTGTGTGCACGGCTGCCACAAACGTCCATGAAGACGACATCGTCCCTGTGGTGATTCCAGGTGGCAGGACCGCCGATGGCATGGACATCGTTACGCGGATGTTCGGCACCGTAGAGTCATTCGGTATGCTCTGCTCGTGGAAAGAACTGGCCCTCGACGGCGATCTCCTGTCCTCTGAAGAGAAGGACGGTATCCTGCATCTGGGGTCGGGAGCACTTGTCGGGAGCCCCTTCGAGGAAGCCTGGCCGGTGGCAGACACCGCCTTCGAAATAAGTGTCACGCCTGACCGGGGCGACGCCCTTTCAGTTCTCGGATTGGCCCGATGGATCGAAGTGCTGAAGGCGAGAGAGGCGAATCAGCCGTTCGACATGGATGACATAAAGCTGCCACTGCCCTCGGTCCTTCCACATGCTCGGAATGACGGTGATCTGGTGGTGACTGTAGAAGACGCAGACCTGTGCAGTACTTACATCGGTGTCCTGGTGCAAGACGTCGTCTGCGGTCCGTCGAGCCATGCTTTCCGGACTCAGCTCTATCAATTGTGCGTGCGCCCTGTCAGTCGCGTTGTCGACATGACCAATCTCTGCCTGAAACAATACGGACAGCCGACTCACGCATTCGACTACGACCGTATTCAAGACCATCATATCATCGTACGGAAGTCTCTGTCCGGTGAGACTATTATCACTCTGGACGGCATATTGCGTACTCTTGAACCCGGCACGCTCGTCATTGCAGACACTGCTGGTCCAATAGCTATTGCCGGGGTTATGGGCGGACAGGCCTCCGGCGTTACGGCTGCAACGACGCGCGTCGTTTTTGAGATCGCACACTTCGATCCGCGAGCCGTCGCACGAGCGAGCAGGCATCTCAACATCAGGACCGACGCCGCGTATCTCTATGAACGCGGTACCGATCCAGGACTCACTGTCGGTGCTGTCCCTTCGGTTCTTTCGGCACTGGCCCGTGAGCAGTGTCTCGGCTCTTATGTGTCACGTGTGGCTTATGCTGGAGTTCCTGTCCCTGCGAAGTCACCACTGAAACTCGATCTGGACCGGCTAAACGGATACTTGGGTTCGAGCCTCGACCCGTTGGACACACAACGACTCTTCGGCTACGAAGGCATCAGATCGTTGATCGCGGGAAGAACAATGTCAGTGACACCCCCATCGTTCCGCGGTGATCTGACATCCTGGCCGGAATATGTCGAGGAGATTGTCAGAATGGAGGGCTATGACGAATTTCCCTCCCACTCTCCGAAACTGGCCCTGCGCCGCGGTTCGGAGTCTTCCCTTAAGGCCTTGTGCAAACAACTGCGTCAACTGCTCGTCGGAATCGGACTCGTCGAATCGCGCACCGTCAGTTTCGTGCGCGAGAGTACAATATCGGCAATGGGCCTGCTTCCAGCACCGCTCCTGCTCAACCCGCTCACCGTCGACTGGGATGCCCTGCGCCCCACCATGGTTGTTGGTCTTGCTGGAGCCGCCGTGCGGAACCTGTCGCGAGGCCGCGAGGGCTTTGCCTCCTTCGAGATAGGCAAAACGTTCAGCGCCTGCAACCAGTCCTTCGACGAGGAGACGAAAGTCGGCATCCTCCTGGTGGGAAAGTGGCAGGACGCCAACTGGACGACGCCCGCTGCCACCGCCAGCGTCTTCGTGTTGAAAGGCGTCATCGAGTCTGTTCTTCGTGATCTGCATGTGCCCTGTAATGTCGCACCGTCCGACAGCGTTCTCCTGGAAACCGGCGCAGGTGTTCTGGTTTCCTCGGAGGTCACGGCACTCGGTACGCTCGGTATTCTCAATCACGAAGTTGGCGCCTTGCTTGGCCTGGAACGAGAGGCCTTCTACGCCGAGTTCAGTGTCGATGCATTGCTCAAGAACATCCCAACTATCAGCTTCAAGGAATTCTCCAGGTTCCC
>JBAQYC010000250.1:0-2970 GCA_049299835.1 Candidatus Cryosericum sp.
GCATAGCCCGTCCTGTCCAGCAGCCACTTGGCGTTCTTCATCGTGAACGCTTTGAGATCAGCACCGGTCGGGTAGCCATTGACGACCATCCCAGGTGCCACAGGAAGAGCGATGGCATACATCTCAACGCCACCCAGAGACTGGCCGGAACGCATGTTGATGGTCGCTCCGCCATTCTTCTTCGTGTCTGCAGCCAGAGCGTCCCAGTTCCACGTCCCGTCGGCATTGCGGAAGAGGTTGGGGACCTTGTCCAAAGGCTGTGCGCAGAGATCGTATCTGGCAGCCTCGTATCCGTATCCACTCGCCCTCATGAGGGCAGTAACCGCTTGTTCTGTCGTGACCGGCGCCTCAGGTGCAAAGGTTCTGGCCGAGGTACCATTCATCATTTTGAGAGCCTCAACAGTCCCGATCGCCCGGGCATACCAGCTGTCGCTGGGTACATCGGCAAACGAGCTTCCGTGATCGCGGCTGCCGATCGAGGTGTAGGATCCCACGATTATCGCTGCGAGATCGCCGCGAGTAGCATTGGAATCAGGCGCAAATGCCGCCGTCGGGAACTCGCTGAGAGCGTTTTGTCTGTTGAGAGTGTCGATGGCCGCACGATACTGCGAATTGAGATAGTCGGGCACAATATGCCAGTTGTTGTCGACCGTTGGATCAATCGTCCCGGTGTCCTTGACGTACTGGATCAGAAGGTTGCGAATCTCGTCGCTGGACTGGTAGACAATCGGGGCACCCTTGAATCCAAGGAATCCGCCGCCGCCCGCACGGTAGTTATTAAGCGCAAGCGTGTAAGTTGCGGCCATATCCATAGGCTTTCCGTGATACATCAGGCCACTGATGCGCTCACCGACCGGTTTCGTGATATCGATAACGTAGTCGGCGCCTTGCAGCATGTCGTAGTTGTAGCCGGCCACGCTGGAGTTCACCAGACTGGTCGCGGTATTGTTGTACGTGTACGTGTTGAAGTATTTCGCAGACCACTCAAGTTCATCCTTGATCTGTTGTCCCGTCACCTCGATGGCAAACAACGTGTTCTCGTAGATGTAGAGTGAGTACATGTCGCGAACCGTCAGGGGGCCCTTCTTGAAACTGGGGGCGGGAGTCGGCAACATTGCTGCAAGCGAGAGGTCAGTGTCAGCATACTTCATCTGGACCTTCTGGATCAGGTCCATGATACCAGTGTCCTCGGTCCGCGACGCTGCGCCGGGGAAATCGCCCGTCGCCTCGCCAAGCGGCTGCTTCATATAGTTGACAGCCGTCTCATGCTGTGTTTTGGTTGCATCGAGAATGGCCTGATCAGCCACGGTGTCTGCAGTTACAGGAAGATTGATCCCGGTCTTCGTGGCGACCTTCCACCCCGTGGCAGTCTGTTCCATGGTTATGTCCGCCTTGCAGATCTCGACGCCGGCGTTCTTCGGCTGCATGACAAGAACGCCGTTCAGCGTCTTGCCCGGGATCGACAGGTGGGTATGCCCGGTCAGCATGACATCGATACCTGGAACGGTCGTCGCAATGGCGTACGCCTGATTCTCGATGGACGTGCCGAGGTCTTTGCCGGTATCGATATCCTTCTCGAACCCTTCGTGCGCCAGGACCACAACAAGGTCAACCTTCTCGGTCTCCTTGAGGATCTTGACCCACTTCTGGGCCTCTTCAACAGTATCCTTGAAGACAAGACCCTTGATTGTGGCAGGGACTTCCCAGTTCGGGATGTTCTTGGTCGTCAGGCCGAGGATGCCGACCTTGACGCCGGCCACCGTCTTCACAATGTACGGCGTGAAATAGTTGGTACCGTCTTCTTTGTAAATGTTAGCCGCAAGCCAGGAGAAGCTGGACTCGGCTTTGGCCTTGTCCGCGACACCAAGTCCATAGTTGAATTCATGGTTGCCGACTGTCATGGCATCGTATCCCATGATGTTCATGGCTGCTACCACCGGGTTCTTTGCAGTCGTATCCACCTTGTTGAAATAATACGTCAGCGGGGTACCCTGCTGGTTGTCCCCATCGTCCAGGAGAAGTGTGTTTGGATTGTCAGCCCTGACGCCCTTGACCAGTGTGGACAATTTTGCCAGTCCTCCATTGGCTGGCGCATCCTTGAAATAGTCATACGGGTAGATAGCTCCATGAACGTCACTTGTCTCGAGCAATGTTATCTTCACGGTCGTGGCAGCCATGGCTACCTTGAACGGGAAGCTCGCAAACACCAGGCCCAGTATCAGAATCACGCTGAGCAGAACTGACAGGCGTCTCTTCATTCCATTCCTCCCGACTTGCAGAATTGACTTCTACATCAAATATATTGTAGTCTCGTGACAAGAGAATACAATTTGTGGGCCACGGTTGAGACCGATCGGTCGCGACGGAAAGGAGCGGCTATGGAACTCTCACTCGTACATATGTCTACAGTGCAGCAGGCCCATGATCTTCTCAACAATCTGAGGTGCTACCCTGTCGGGGCTGACCTTATGGCACCCAAAGCCATATACCTTGTGATGCGAGTGAACGGTCTTCTCCCGCAAGCCGCCAATGTTCTGAAACAGGAGATGTTGTCCAGGGGAGGCGAGGTCGCCGTTCCAGCCGGAGCGCTTCGCCTGGAAACAGGGCGGGTGGATTGCATCGTGATGGGCACGCTCACCCAATACGCCCGACTTGTCGACATCCTGGAACAACAACCGTTCGAACTGCCGAATCTGGCACGACGATTGCGAGTGTTCATACAACTTGCAGCAACCCATCCTGTCCGGGATTGGCCCGTCCCTGGTGCGGAACCAGCCATCGGAGGCCTGGTCGACTGTGATTTTCGGCCGCCCGGTGTCCACGATTATGTAGCCAACACTATGGCACTCGCGTGGAATCTGCTCGAACAGCGATCTGATTTTCTCGTCGTTATCGGCTCGGACGTCCCCACAGTGCGGGACGTTGCCCAACGACTTGTCGACACCGCCGGCTGCTCCGTCGCAGCCTGGG
>JBAQYC010000251.1:0-4452 GCA_049299835.1 Candidatus Cryosericum sp.
GCTCGTGTCAAGGGGAACAAGTATGGCAGGTGAGAAGTTTCTGACTCTGCGCCCAGCTGCCAAGCTGGCGCGTCCATTGTTGCATACAAACGGCGTGCCCGTGACCGCGGCGCGTAGTTCCATACCCCAGTCAATCGCGGAGGCAGCATGAGCAAATTTATCTTCGTAACCGGCGGCGTCATGTCGTCACTTGGCAAAGGCATCTTCTCGGCATCCCTGGGGCGCATCCTGCTCGACGAGGGCTTCTCGGTGACCATTCTCAAGATGGACCCATATCTCAACGTCGATGCCGGCGTACAAAACCCGTTTGAGCACGGCGAGGTCTTTGTCACCGAGGATGGGGCGGAGACCGATCTCGACCTGGGGCACTACGAACGCTTCCTCAACCAGAATTTGCATCGCATGAACAACATCACGAGCGGGCAGGTTTACTTGTCCGTCATCGAGAAGGAGCGCAAGGGCGAGTATCTGGGGCACACGGTGCAGATCATTCCGCACCTCACCGGGGAGATCCGCAGCCGTGTCACGAGGGTTGCCGAGGAGTCCAAAGCTGACTTTGTCATCGTCGAGGTTGGTGGCACGGTCGGAGATATTGAAGGCCTGCCATTCCTCGAAGCCATCCGGGAGTTCTGGGCGGAAGACCCTGCTAACTCGATCTTCGCTCACCTGACATACGTCCCGTATCTCGAGACCACTGATGAACTCAAGACCAAACCCACGCAGCACAGCGTCGGCGAACTGCGAAAGATCGGCATCCAGCCCACGCTGGTCGTTGCTCGAGGCGTAAAGGAACTGCCCATCGACCAGAAGCGCAAAGTGGCCCTTTTCTGCGGTGCCCCCGAAGATCATGTCGTCTCCCTGCCAAACCTGAGCTCCGTGTACAAAGTCCCGAACTATCTGCAGGAGCAGCGTGTCGGTCACCTCGTCCTGTCTTCGTTCGGCATGGCGCCGAGAACAGCCGAGACGGAAACACCCTGGGTACGGTTCACATGGACCATCGATCAGGCGAAAACGCCGCGCAGACTGGCCATCGTCGGCAAGTACATCCAGCTGAATGATGCCTATCTGTCACTTCGCGAAGCCCTGCATCACGGCGCATGGGCGACCGGGTGCGACCTGCGAATTGACCTGTTGGACAGCGAAGACCTCGAGAAGCAGGGGACACGGCTGCTGGACGCAGGCAGGTACGACGGCATCCTGGTCCCTGGAGGCTTTGGAAAACGGGGCATCGAAGGCATGATCCTGGCCGCGGGGTATGCGCGTACCCACGGCTTGCCCTATCTGGGTATCTGCCTCGGCATGCAGGTTGCAAGCATCGAGTTTGCACGGAGTGTGCTTGGCATCGCTGAAGCGAACTCACAGGAGTTCAGGCCCGAGGCGAAGGATCTTGTCATCTACCTCATGCCGTCGCAGAAGGGCGTGCAGAAGCTGGGCGGGACAATGCGGCTGGGCGTCTACGAGAATACTATCGTACCGGGAAGCAAGCTGGAGGAAGCCTATGGGGCATCTACGCTGTCTGAGCGCCATCGTCACCGCTACGAGTTCAACAATGATTACCGTACGGCTTTTGAAGCCCATGGCATGCGCGTTGCCGCTGTCTACCCTGAGGAGGATCTGGTCGAGTCGCTCGAACTTTCCGATCATCCGTTCTTTGTCGGCGTTCAGTTCCACCCAGAGCTGTCTTCCAAGCCCCTTCAGCCCGGCCCCCTGTTCGTAGCGTTCGTGAAGGCAATGCTGGCGCATGAGGGGTAGAACACGCGCTCGCACCGTCTCCCTCAGTCAGGCTGCGGGTGACGTGCTGGACCGGCTGCAGGTCGTTGGCGGTACAGGACAGGTGCAAGCGGAATCCGAGGCGAACCTGCGAACTATGCTGACTCAGACTGTGTCGGCACTGTTCAAGCCCGAGGAGTTGCCACGATACCTTCAGGTACAGCTCTCCGGCGAGGCCGGGAGCATTCCGTCGTGGAACAACCTGACGGGCGAGCGCCTGACGCATCTGGGACTGCCGGGCCATCCAGAGGGTGTGCGGGCGGACGAATGCGGGACGCTTATCCTCACGCTGGTGCCCGTCACCATCGACTACATTGCACAGGTGGAGGGCCGCGAGGTCTGTTCGTCTGCCGCCTTTGACCCCAGGGCGACAACGGCATCCTTCGAAGACGGTATCCACCGTATTGTCATGACGGCACCGGAACTCACCGTGACCAGGAGTGCGTTTCCTCATGGATTGATGGACCTTCCCTTCGTTCAGGTCACGTTCCGGCTGCACAATACCAGTGACCAGTTCCACGCTGTGACCCTCGTCCTCCTCGTCAAGCCGTTCGACGAAGGAGGCATCACCAGTCTGGAACGGTTCAGCTTCTCCCGCGAGAACGTCATCATGCTCAACGGGCAGCGCGTTGCGTTTGCTCGAGAACGACCCAGCAGGACCAGGGTCACCGTCTACGATCCCCGGACCGGCAGTATGGTCGAGGCCGATGCCGGAGATGAAGTCATCTCTCCGACAGGCCTCATGCAGCTACGGCTCGCGTTCGATCATCAGCTTGAACCTGGTGGTGACACTGAGGTCACGTTCTTCTTCTTCGTCGACAGGGACCGTGTGTTCAAGAACGAAGAACTGACGCTCCTCCTTGGACAGAGCCCCGGGATCCTCGAACAGGAGCACCGGCTCCTTGTGACGCAGGAGAAGCACGTCGGCTATCGCACGGGTGACGAGCGCCTCAACCGCTTTGCCGCCAATCAGCTGCTTCACCTGTCGTCTCTCGAGGCCGTAGCGGCATCGGCGTTCGAGGGCGGCGTGGATGCCGTTGCATTGCCGGCGCTTGTCGAGGCGTATGACCGCGCAGGCGAGATCGACACTGCTTCGGGCCTCTTGCGCTCCTATGCGGCACAGCTTCCACCAGGACCAGTCCTGACGGCAGATGTAGTGTTTGCATATGCCAGCCTCATCATTGCCCTTGGCTGGCATCTGAAAACGGCACGCCAGGTGCAGCTCCGCAGGCAGTTGTTTCCAGTCGTGGACCAGTTCATCACCTGGCTAAGCCAGTCGCAGATGGCGGTGGAGCCAGTCACCATAAGCCTGCTGGGACCATTGCGTCGTTCGGGGCCCGTGCTGGCTCTGGTGCTGGGCAAGGCTATCGAGAGCTACCAGGGCATGCTGTCCGAGAAGGACGACCTGCGGCTCAGACTGTGTGATGATCTCCAGTTGCGGTTGCTCAAGCAGGCGGACGCCGCAGGCAGTCATATCGGCACCGGCAAGCCCACGTTTGCCGACATAGCACCGATCGCGGCCTACGCCCTGTTCGGTGCACATGGCACCGAAGACGCCGTCCTGACCGGCAATATGAACTGGATCGCCGAGCACTGGCTGCGTGATGGTTTTGTCGTAAATCCCTGCCTTGCCTCGCTTGGCGACATCCGTCTGTCGCTGCTGTACGCCAAAGCCATGATCGTGCGCCGTGAGATCGGAGAACACGGCCTGATGCAGGAGGGCCTTGAGCAGATCGGGGTATCCGATGCCCTTCCCGACTACGTTGACCTGCATACCAGGAGATCTCTCGCCGGCCCACGCCACAGCGTCGTCGCCACAGCGCTCGCGCTGGAGCTGGTGACCAGCCTCATTTTCGTGGAACGCGGCACCTACCTGAGCATTATCCCCGTACCGATGCCGGAGTTGTTTGCAGGAGACGGGATAGATGTGCATGGTCTGCAGTCGACGTTTGGCGAACTGTCTGTACGTATGCAGCGCCTGGGCGACAAAGTCCGGTTCAGCATGCGTTCGGACTTCCTTCGGGGTGTCAGCGCCATTGAACTCAACTTTCCCTGGGAACTCAAGGAACTGGTTGCCCGCAAGGGGACTGTCAAGTACGTTACCGGAGGGACCATTGTCATGGAACCCGCAGACCTGATCGAGGGAGAAGCCATTGCAGCCAACCCCGGTCCGTCCTAGACCATTTCTGTACGTGAGGCTGGTCCGATGGCAACAGGCGCAAAAAAAAGAAGGCGCCGGGCTCAAGCCCGGCGCCTTTGCGTTCAATCGAGGATTAACGGCTATTTCTTGCTGACCGTCAGCCCAAAGTGCTTCATGGTCACCAGCTTGCGGTTCCAGTTCTTCTCGACCTTGACGCGGAGGTCGAGCTCGACCCGCTCACCCAGAAAATGGACGAGGTTCTTGCGTGCGACATCCTTGATGGTAGCGATGAGTTCCCCGCCTTTTCCGATGATCATGCCCTTTTGGGAGTCCTTGGCGACATAGACGCTGACCATCGCCCGGATACCCTTGGCTGACTCACTGATGTCGTCCGTAACGACAGCAGTCGAATAAGGGAGTTCGTCCTGCAGGCGGCTAAACAGCTGTTCACGCACGGTGTCCGCAACGATGAGTTCGATCGGGTGGGATGTGAGGGTCTTGTCGTCGAAATAGGGCTCACCCACAGGCATTGCGTCGATGGT
>JBAQYC010000252.1:0-5693 GCA_049299835.1 Candidatus Cryosericum sp.
CCGGACGGCGAACGCCGGGCCGCCTGAAGGGACTCATGTACAGGACCGTTCTGTTCACATTCGCAAAGCCGCTCTGCAGTGATACAGATCAGGCCCTGCTGCAGGCAGCCCTGTCCGCCGAGTGTCCCGAAACGGTGCGGGCCGTCCTCACCGCGAGCGACAGCGACATCCAGAGCGAACTCGACTTCATCGAGCGTTCCATCTGCGGCAACGCTCCTGCTGAACGAGCCTACGCAATGTTTGTCGAACAGCTGGAGCGCCCCAGAAGTTGTGAAGCGCTGCTTGGATCGTCTGTCGAGACATCCGCTGACGATCGCGCTCTGCTCCTGGACCATTATCTGGTGGTCGCACACCGCATAGCACAAGGGTTTCACGAGCGGGTGCAGAAACACGGCGGTTGAGCCCTGACACTGCTGGCAACGATTTTGCTGCGCCCAAGACTGGACGGAATAACCCTTTTCTGGTATCATGCCAAGGATATGAAACCAGCTGTCGGCCTCACAGAAATGAGTCCTGTGTTTACACTTATCCTCATCGTGGTCGTCGGCATCCTGCTTCGGCGCCTTCATGTCCTCTCGACCGGGGATGCCACCAGTATCCGAAAGTTCGTGTTCAATGTTTCCCTCCCTGCCCTCACATTCATCAGTCTGTACAGCAACCCCATCCCGCTGAATGCGCTGTGGCTCATTCCGGGGGTCGTCGCCATCCAGGTCGTCGGCTACGTGACCTTCAGGCTGGTCCCTGTGCGCTATCGCGAGACGATCTTCTCGGGATTCCTCGGGAACACCGGTTTCATGGGTTACCCGGTGGTGCAGGCGATCCTCGGGCAGGGAGCACTGCCGCTTGCGGTCATCTATGAACAGACACACTCATTCATGGTGTTCAGCACCTGGGTGCACAGGAATGCCCGCAACTTCATCAACCCGCCGCTGGTTGCCATGCTCCTCGCCCTCATCCTCAAGAGCGTGGCTCTTCCACAGTTCTTCACCGACGCATGCAAGCTTGTCGGCAATTCGACGTCGCCACTTGCCATGCTTTTCGTGGGGCTGACAGTAGACATGGACTTCAACTGGCGTGCACTGATCGCTGCAACAATCAAACTCGCCCTCGTCCCGGCGATGGCCCTGGCGTTGACGCTCGTCCTGCCCGTCACCGGCGGCATTCGCAGTACATTCATTCTCCAGAGCGCCATGCCCACTATGGTTGCCAGCGTCGTGTATGGCGCCGAGATCGGCCTGGACGTCCAGAAGCTGTCCCGAAACGTTGTCCTCTCGACCCTTCTCTTTCCATTGACTATCCTCTTCTGGGCGCGTTTCCTCTAGGAAGGCGTCAACAGCTTGCCGATCCGCCATTCTCGCGCCAATTGGGCCCACGTCAAACGTTCTGCCGACATGCATCTTGAAGCCCGGAGACCCACCAGGTATACCGCTGGGATCAGGGCAGTGCAGACTGCTGTCACCTGCACTGACAGGTGAGACATGAGGATGACCGTTCGCAAAACAAGGTTCACCGACAGTGAGGGGAAGGTCACCACTGTCTCCCAGGTTCTGGACGAGCTACGGACAGCCTCCGATCCATGTGTCCTCGTATCGATGAGGCATGTCGGGCTCCCGAACGAGCACGCAGTTGGTGTCGGTACGACTGGCATCCAGTCCGCCGCCCGGCATGCTCAGGACTTGTGGGGCACCGGCGTGTACGAGGCACAGATCGTCGCTGCTATCGTCGACCGGCCTGCATGGGTCACTACTTCTCAGATGGAGGAATGGGCAGGCACGTTCGACTCGTGGGCCGTGTGCGACTTCGTCTGCAGCACGCTGTTCGACAAGACACCATTTGCAGTCGACACGGCAAGCGCGTGGAGCAGTCGGGACGAGGAGTTTGTCAAGCGAGCGGGGTTCGTCCTTATGGCAAGCCTCGCAATCCATGACAAGGTCAAGCCTGACGCCGAGTTTGAATCCTTTTTCCCGCTTATCGAGGCACAGGCGTGGGACGACCGGAACTACGTGCGAAAAGCCGTCAACTGGGCTCTGCGTCAGATTGGGAAACGCAACTTGCACCTGAACAGTACTGCACGTGCGTGCGCCACGCGCATCCAGGCCCAGAACACGTCGTCGGCCCGCTGGATTGCGACCGACGCGCTCCGAGAATTGCAGAGTCCCAGCGTTCATGCGCGTCTCGAACGCTGGATTCACGATCCGGGGCGTCCGCAGGACCATCGCGCCGACTGAGTGGCCTCATGGCGCAGAGCCATTGAATGCGCAGGTCTACGATAATATACTTCCTGCAGGACAGCGCAATCCGCCGTCACTCTGCAACGACAGGAGGAACGCATGGGAGTCACCATTCGCACAGCGAGGCTTGCCGACCGCGAGCGGATCGTAGCCATCAGTTCCCAGATATGGGACGGCGACGATTACGTCCCACAGGTTATCGACGAATGGCTCCGCATGCGGGATTCGGAGGTTGCGGTCGCCGATCTGAATGGCTCCGTTATCGCATTCGCCCGTACGGTCAATCTGACCGCCGGCTACGTATGGCTGGAGGGCATTCGCACGGATACGGCAGCCCAGGGACACGGAGCCGGCAAGGCGCTGACCGAGTACTTCATCGAGAAGGCTACACGCGAAGGCGCTCATCGCATTGGTCTCTCGACATATGTCGACAATCTTGCCAGTATCCATATCATCGAGCAGCATCATTTCCAGCGTGTGGCGTCGTTCATCCTGGCGGAAGCGAAACTGGACAGTCCCGCCCGGTCAAGTGCCGAATCGTCTCCACTCGTTTCGGAAGTGCCCTTCGACGAAGCACGCGCATGGATCCTGGGGTCCGCTTCCATTGAGATGAGCTCTGGATTCATCGGTCAAGGCTGGAAGTTCTGGCCCGTATCACGCCCTGGAATCGTCGCCTGGCCTGTCTTCGACAAGGTCATCGGCCTTCGCAGCCCCAAGGGATCCCTGCGCAGCCTGCTGGTCGTGTGTCATCCCGATCACGGCGCGGGCGAGGTCTCCATCGATTTCGCAGACGGAAGTCCCAAACACCTGGACGTCCTTGTCCGTCATGTTCTTGCCCTCTATCCGGGAGCGAAGTACATCCAGACGATGATCCCAGCTGGCCAGGCTGTCCACACGAATCTGCTCGAGACGCTGACAGGGCTCGAATTCGACGTCTGGCGTCACGGCGAACCGGACGTGTTCGTCTACGAGCGCGAGGTCGAGCAGCACTAGTCGACCAGTGGCGCCTACACGACCATACCCGTACCCACAGTCACGGCAACTCATGAGAAGGAGGCCGATATGCTGGTAGAAGTGACAGACCTCACAAAACGCTTTGGCAAGTTGATCGCCGTAGACGGCGTGCACTTCAGCGTTCCCCCGGGCGAGGCCTTCGGCTTGCTGGGGCCAAACGGGGCAGGCAAAACCACGACCGTCTCCATGATGTGTGGTCTGGTCGTACCGTCCGTTGGAGACGTCGTCATCGACGGGCACAGCATTCTCCGTGACCCCATGGCTGTCCGCCGCGTTATCGGCGTCGTGCCCCAGGACATCGCGCTGTATCCGACGCTCTCGGCCCGGGAGAACCTCACGTTCTTCGCACGCATGGAGGATGTTCCCGCCGATACACTGGCATCTCGTGTCGACGCCGTCCTCGACATCGTCCAGCTGGCCGATCGCCAGGAGGACCGCATCGAAACATATTCGGGCGGGATGAAGCGCCGCATCAACATTGCCATCGGCCTGCTCAATCAGCCAAAATTGCTGATTCTCGACGAGCCGACGGTCGGCGTGGATCCGCAATCACGCAACAGCATCCTGGAAACGCTGAAGGAACTCAACCGTCAGGGCATGACGCTGCTCTACACGAGTCATTACATGGAAGAGGTCGAATTCCTGTGCACGCACATTGCGATCATGGATCATGGCAAGGTCATCGCAGACGGCACGCAGCAGGACCTGCGGCTCCAGGCCGGCAACAAGGATATCATCAGCATCCAGCTCGTCCGGGAGGCTGATGGCGCACTCTGTGACCGCCTTGCGGCACTGCCCGGGGTAGACACCGTCGAGTTCCGCGACAAGGCAGTTCGCATCACCACAAGTCAGGGCCGATCCCTTCTCGCCCGCGTGATCTCCACACTTGAGGACGCAGCCTGCCCCGTATCGACCATCGACGTGAAAGAGCCCAACCTGGAAGACTTGTTTCTGAAGCTGACCGGGACCAGCTTGAGGGACTGACGTGAAGTTTTGGCACATCGCAGTCAAGGACCTCAAGGTCCGTGTCCGTGACAAGTCCGCATTTGTGATCCTGCTTATCCTCCCTATGGCAATGATCATCGTCCTGGGAACGGTCTTCAACTGGACGGGGAGTTCCTTCTCAGCAAACGTCACACTGGTCGACCTCGACGGGGGCGACATGGCCAGACGTCTGACGCAGGACGTCTTCGCCAGCCCACAGCTGAAAGACCTGCTCTTCGTTACGACCGCCTCCAGCGAGGCCGAGGCACGTAGTCTTGTTGAACAGGGGAAGACAGGCGCAGCCGTCATCATCCCTGCAGGGTTCAGCAGCGGCGTGACTGCAGGCACCAGGGTTGCCATCACTATCCTGGGCAATCCCGAGACCGCTACGCAAGCCGGCGTCATCCGCAACGTCGTCGAGTCCTTCACGACCGAGGTCCAGCGCAGACAGCTTGCCGCATCCATCGCCATCCAGACGCTGCAGCAGTCCGGAGCCGTTCCGCCACAGCATATGCAGGAGGCCGTACAAGGCGTACTGGACGAGGTGAGCACGTCCCAGCAAACGGGCACGGTGTCGGTCACGACGACAACCCAGGAGGGCGTCAAGGTCCCTCGAGCTCTCGACTACTACGCCGTGGGCATGGCCCTGCTGTACCTGATCTTCACCGCGAACACCGGTACTGAGGGCATGCTGGAGGAGCAGCGCCAGCACACGCTGTCGCGCATCCTGGCAACGCCGACCTCTCGTGTCCAGGTCCTGCTGGGAAAGCTGGTCGGCATCTTCGTCATTGCCGCTCTGCAGTTCACCATGATCATCGTGCTGACCCGGCTGCTGTACCGTGTCGACTGGGGTCCTTCGGTGCCTGCGGTCATCGTCATGGCCGCAGCAAGCGTGCTGGCCGGGGCGGGTCTCTCGACGCTGGTCGCAGCTCTCGCGCGCACGCCTGAACAGGCCGGATCGATCGGACCTGCCGTGGCGCTCGTCTACAGTCTCCTCGGTGGCACGATGTGGCCCGTGTACAACATGCCGGCCTGGATGAACTCCATGTCGCGACTGACATTTACGCGGTGGTCGCTCGAAGGCTTCACCAGTCTCATGGTGAATGGCGGCGGCGTCTCGTCCATCATGCGCCCCGTCAGCGTCTGTCTGGCAATGGCTGCTCTATTCCTGTTCATCTCCGTCACGGTCCTGAACAGGAACTATCGGTAGAAAAGGAGTCTGCCATGTTCCGCAAGGCATTTGCCATTGCAGGTCTTCAGTTGCGCCTCGTCATAAGGGACAGATCGTCATTCATCTGGCTGCTGCTGGTCCCCATCATCTTCACAACGATCGTGGGCGCAGCATTCGGGGGGTTCGGCTCATCCGGCCCCGCCCCCAGGGTACCCGTCGCGTTCGTTGACCTCGATGACTCGACAGCCAGCAGTGTGTTCGAACAGGCCCTTCGTGCCGAGCCTGCCCTGGAT